>JAGVPR010000311.1 GCA_020052115.1 Candidatus Eiseniibacteriota bacterium | reverse complement strand
CCGCCGGATCGCGGCGGGGCGCGACGTGCGGCTCTCCTCCCAGCGCATCCAGGACGCCTTCGTGCGCGGACTTCTCGGCACCGGCGTGGACGTCGTCGAGATCGGCGTCGTGCCGACGCCGGTTCTCTACTTCGCGGTCCACGCCCGCTCGCTGGAGGGCGGGGTGATGGTGACGGGAAGCCACAATCCGATCGAGTACAACGGCCTGAAGCTGAGCGAGGGGACCGCCTCACTGTACGGGTCGGAGCTGCAGGAGATCCGGAAGCTGGCCGAGAGCGGGGACGCCCCGCGGGGCGAGGGGACCTGCACGTCGGAGTCCGTCCTCGCGGAGTACGAGGAGGCGCTCGTCAAGCGGCTCGGAGCGGCGCGCGGCCTCAAGGTCGTGGTGGACTCCGGCAACGGGACGGGCGGTCTCGCTGCGCCATCCATCTACCGCCGACTCGGCCACGAGGTCGAGGAGTTGTTCTGCGAGCCGGACGGCCGGTTCCCGAACCACATGCCCGACCCGACGGTGGCCGCATCCCTGGCGACGCTCGCCGACCGGGTCACCTCTTCAGGGGCGGATCTCGGCATCGCGTTCGACGGCGATGCCGACCGGATCGGCGCCGTGGACGAGAAGGGCCGCGTGCTCTATGGGGACCAACTCCTGGCCCTCTATTCCCGTGACCTCCTCTCGCGCCATCCCGGAGCGACGATCCTCTCGGAGGTCAAGTGCTCGCAGGCGCTGGTCGAGGACATCTCGGCCCATGGCGGCAAGCCGATCATGTGGAAGACGGGGCATTCCCTCATCAAGAAGAAGATGCGCGAGACCGGCGCCCTCTTGGCGGGGGAGATGTCGGGGCACATCTTCTTCGCGGAGGGCTACTACGGATACGACGACGCCCTCTTCGCCGGTGGGCGGCTCCTCTCCCTGCTCGCGGCTCAGAAGGAGCCCCTGTCGGCCCTGGTGGATTCGTTGCCGAGATACGTCTCGACGCCCGAGTTGCGCGTGGACTGTCCCGATGATCGGAAGTTCGCGATCGTGGAAGAGGTGCGGCGCTCCTTCGCCGGCGCCGGCCGCATCATTGATGTGGACGGGGTCCGAGTGGACTTCGGCGATGGATGGGGCCTTCTCCGGGCCTCGAACACCCAGCCGGTCCTCGTTCTCAGGTTCGAGGCCCGGACGCCGGAGCGGCTGGCCGAGATCAGGTCTCTTTTCGCGGAGCGCCTGCGCCGGTATCCCGAGGCTCGCTGGGGAGGCTGAAGCCCGTGCCCGGCGCTCGGGTGGGGCGGGGAGTGGGGAAAGGGCTTGACGCACGGGGGGGCAAGCGATAGCGTTCCCGTGGATTTATCTTCCTCAGGGGGATGTCGCCACAGCGGGCTCCGTCAGAGACGCTCTTTTTGTTCTCGGTCTCGAGGGAAGCGTATGCACCGTGATGATGGGTGGTCATGGAGGGGGATGGGGGCGGCGGTGCTGCTGGTCGGCATCGGCGTCTTCGCGGGGTGCTCGAACGATGTCGTGGATCCCGACAAGGTCGCCACGGATGTCCTGGATACACACTTCGTTCCTCGGAACGAAAACAGCAGCACCGTGGCGACGAACCCCGCCGTCCCGAAGCTCGACGGCGAGCGCTTGGACATCGAGTGGGGCAGCGCGGATCTGAACACGATCCCCTGGAAAGCGATCCGGCTCGACGCGGAAAACGGCTCCGGGTATCCGGGAGCCCCGATCTACGCGTTCGTCAAGTCGGTCTACACCGAGAAACACCTCTATTTCCTCGTGCAGTGGAATGACTTCACGCAGAGCGATCGCAAGGACATCCTGACGTACGTCGGACCCGATTTCTCCCGCCTGCCGCCGGGTGAGTGCTACCCGCAGTACATCTTCGACGCGCAGTATTGGACCCGCACCAACGCCGAAGACTGGCTCTCGCTCGCGTTCGAGGTGGATCCGGCGGGCGATTCGGGGGGGAGCTTCTCGGAGCAGGGCTGTCTCGTGGCGTGCCACGGAGGCGGCTTCGGATCTCCGGGCGCGGGCAAGCTCGACGTATGGCATTGGCTGGCGGCGCGCACGAATCCGCCTCTCATTCTGGTCAATCCGAATGACAGCCCCGTGAGTCCCGGGGAGGGGGTTGCCGGTTACGCCGACGATCTGTTCGCGGATGCAGGGGGACTGCAGCCGGATGCCCCGGACTCCTTCGCGGCGTACGCGGCGAACTTCGAAGGGGGCGGCACCCGCCCTCGCCTGATCTACCGGAGGATCGAGGGTCTGTGCGATCCGGACAACGGCGGACTCACGCCCAAGTATGCCTTCATGTGGAAGCCTTGCACGGCCACCAGCTTTGCGCTCGTTCCTTGCGACACGCTGAACGACGCGCCCGTGGATCAGACCGTGGCGCGAAAGTGGAGGCCCGGCGACACGGTGGCGGGCTACATCCTCCAGAGGCCAGGTGGGAGCCGCGCGGATGTTCGGGCGAAGGGGCTTTGGGACAGCGATGACAGGGTCTGGACGCTCGAGATGTCCCGCGCTCTCGTGACGAGCGATCCGGAAAGGGACGTGACCTTCGACGTCGGTCGCGCGCGAAACTACCGGTTCACGCTGGCCATCGCCGACAATTCCACGGGTGTGCACTTCGGCTCGGAGGCGCAGACCCTCCGTTTCGTGCCGGCTCGCTAAGGGGTTGGGGAGAGGAGAGGGATGAAGCGGATTCTTCCGGTTCTCGCGCTGGCTCTCGCTCTGGCGGTCCCGGCGGCCGGCTGGGCGCAGGTCCTTGATCTCAGGTTGGGCGCGAACGGCCCGGCGTTCACCTATGGGCGGGCGAGTGGTCGGCTCGATGCGATGGGTGGGATGCTCATCGTGGTTCCCGATGAAGCGTCGGAACTCAACATGCTCGATTTCGGCGACAACATCACCGGCGTGCTCGGGGACAGGGACTCCTGGAGCACGGACATCTGGGCACGTTCCACGCAACGCACCGATCGCACCCTGCTGGATCGCCGGCGCAGGATCAATAGCAGCGAGGAAGGGCTCCTGTTCGTCTCGCGGCTTCGCGGAAACCGCTTGGCGCTCGGCGGTCTCGTCTCCCGCGTTGACGGCAGTTTCTCCGGACTCGGCGAGGACTCCCAGACCCTGACGGGCAGCGCCGGCTCGATTTACTACGCTCAGGCGTTCGGCTCGCGGCTCGTGCTGGGCGGTCGCTTCGCGTCGCAGGCCGAAGACGAGAACCTCCGTTCGGACTACGTATTCGCCATCGCCCACGCGAGCGCCGTGACCCAAGGCGGCGCCGCGGTGGCCTATCAGCCGGTCGCCTGGCTCGATCTCGGCGTCTCGGCCGACTACGTGGACTCGAAGATTGACGGCGTTTCTTCCAGCGGGGTTCACCGCGATCTCTACGATTGGTCGCGGCCGACGGTGCAGGTGGCGGGCCAAGCGCTCGGTAGGTTTGGCAAGGCCAGCGCCGGGCTGCTCTACCGTTGGACCGGGTCGGATGGGCGCGAGGAGGTCGAGATCAACTGGGCCGACCGCTTCCTGCTGAATCCGACGCGCCAGAACATCTCCTGGCGCGGGCCCACGATGAAGGAGGAGTTGGACCGGCGAGTGGCTCTCGGCCGGTTCCAGTGGACGCCTTCAGAGGGGACGACCATCGGGGCGATGCTCGGGTACTTGGGCGAGACGAACAAGGTCACGAAGAAGTCGAACTTCGACAGCTCGCTCCCGGCAACGGACACCGACGCTTGGACGGGCCTCGGAGTTTTCGGGGCGTCGCGCTGGTTCATGGACGAGCGTCTGCTGGGTGCGGTGGAGTTCAGGCGGGAGCGCACCTCGACGGACTACACGGAGGAGCGCTGGGCGTACAACCTCGATTCCTATCACACCGAGATTGGGGCGGGAGCCGAGTACTTTTGGAAGCGTGACGTGCTGGTTCGCGGAGGGCTTCTCCGTTCGACGCATGGGCAGGATCAAGGAATCGGAACGATCGAGCACGCGGGGTACGGGGTGACGCTGGGGCTGGGGTACGTGCCGTCGGGAGGATTGCTCCAGATCGATGCGGGCTATCGCTTCCTGAAGGAAACCCCTGATGACGCATCGAAGACGCTGGCCGAGCAGGAGGGTCTGGAGCTTGGAAAATTGGAGGTGCAGGCTTTCACGGTTTCCGCTAGACTGCTCTTTTAGTAGAGTGCGGTCGGGGTCGGTCATTTCGGATACGCCTAGGGGTTGGGCCCAGGAAGTCTGCCTTCCGGGCCCTATCTTTTTTGGAGGTTTTTGTCACGTTTGGCCTTCTGGACCGGCAATTGCCCTGAGAGCAATGAGTTGCGGCCAGAAAGCAGGTTGACACCTACGCCGGCGCCTCTTATAGTGTCGGCCGGTGCCGCGGCCCCTGACTCCGGGGCTCCGACGCGGACCGAAAGGAGCGGTTCTAGCATGTCTGGACTCCGTCGCTCGCGCGGAATCGCGCCCCTGCTGTCGGCTTTTCTTGCAGTGGCCGTCGTCTTGATCCCCTGCGCTGCACTCGCGCAGGGGAAGCAAGCGGAGATCGTCGTCAAGGTGGTGGACGTCAAAGAGGCAAACCCGCTTCCGTACGCCAACGTCACCCTCCTCGGAACGTCCTGGGGCGCCATGACGGACGACACCGGGACGGCGAAGATTCCCAACCTGCCGGCCGGCACCTACCAGGTGCGCGTGCAGTACATCGGGTTCGAAACAGGCACCATCGAGAACGTCAAGGTTGATGCCGGGGCGACGGTGGAGTTAACGGTGCGTCTCAAGGAGACCGTCGCGACTCAGGTTGATGAAATCGTCGTGCTCGGCGAGAAGCAGCTGCTGCAGAAGGAGAGCGCGACGACGCGCCATCTGGTCGAGCAGGAGACGTTTGAGTCCGCCCCGGTGGACAACCTCGAGGAGGCCGTGGCGCTCAAGGCCGGCGTCGTGGCCCAGGCCGGCGAGTTGCACTTCCGCGGCGGCCGTTCCGGCGAGGTGCTCTATCAGGTGGACGGGGTGCCCGTGCGTGATCCTCTCTCGGGCGGGGGCGTGGATATCGCCTCGCTGGCGCTGGCGGAGACCGAGGTGCTTCTCGGTGGTCTGGACGCCAAGTACGGCAACGCGCAGAGCGGCATCATCAATCTCTCCACCAAGGAGGGCGGCCCGAGGTTCGGGGGGGAGCTTCGATTCCTGACGGATGACTACGGCGCCCCGGACAAGACCTACGACAACTACGACCGCGTCTTTGTCGGCATGGGCGGACCGATGCCGATCAAGGACATGACGTACTACTGGTCGGCCCAGGGGACGTTCACGGACACGTATCTCAGGACGAAGGAAGTGCGGCCCTCGCGCAAGCTCCTGGACTTCATCAGCCTGAAGGACCGCCAGAACAACTCGCTCAACCTCCAGGGAAAGCTAGCGTGGAGGCCGTCGAGCGCTTTCAAGCTCACCGGCGAGTACATTGACAACCGGCAGAAGTACGACCTGTACCGGCACATGTGGAGCCGCGAGGGCTGGGTCCAGGCGATCCTCGACACGAGCCCCCAGGGCGAGGTCTTCCTCCGCTACGGGAACTTCTCGGAGCAGTCGCTCGATTCGAGCTACGTCTACTACAACGCTCCCGAGCACACGCCGAACTACAAGGATAACTACAAGCAGTTCAAGCTAGTGTTCAAGCACACGTTGTCGCCGACGACGTACTACGACATCAAGCTGAGCCATCAGGTGTACGACTACGAGGAGCGGGTGCTCGGCAAGGAGCCGTGGCAGTACAGCGGAAGGCGCCTCACCGACTTCTGGATCAACTACGACGACTACAGCGTCTCCCAGTTCTACGTGACGAACGGAGACTTCCCGGCGTACACGAGGCGGTACACGAAGGTCGAGACCGCGGAGTTCGAGTTCACCCGGAAGTACCGGAACCACCTCTTCCAGTGGGGCGCCGAGGGGCTCTACAACGACCTCTCGCTCAACTCGGTGGACTTCCCGTGGATCACGTCCGGGGACGGCACGATCGGCGTGCGCAGCGACTTCCATTACTACAATCCGGAGGGGTCGTTCTTTCTTCAGGATAGGTGGGAGCACGAGGGGATGATCCTGAACCTCGGGCTGCGCTACGATATCTTCTCGGTGGGGCAGCAGATTGACATCTCGGAGGTTCGCGACCGCGTGAAGAGCCAGTGGTCGCCGCGTCTCGGGATCGCTTACCCGATCAGCGATCGCGACGTTTTCAGCTTCCACTACGGCAAGTACTACCAGATCCCGGAGCGCACCGCGATCTTCGAGAACCGCGGCGTCTTCAACGGTCGCACGCGCGGCAACCCGAATCTCACCAACCAGACGACGGTCAGCTACCAGGCGGGCGTGCAGCACCTGTTCAACGATATCCTGTTCGGCCAGTTTTCGGTCTACTACAAGGACATCTTCGGGCTGCTGGCGGTGCAGGACGTGAGAGCGGCGAACTCCGCCGGGCTCGTCTCCGTGTTCGTCAATCGCGACTATGCTTCGAGCAAGGGCTTCGAGCTTTCGCTGGTGCGCCGCTTCAAGGACAACTTCTCGTCGGACCTCTCCTACACGTTCGGCGTGGCGAGCGGCGTGGCCTCCGATCCGCGCGCGCAGGATCAGCAGAGCTTCCTCTACCTGCCGATCAGCGAGCAGCCTCTTGATTGGGACCAGCGGCACACGCTCTCGGCGAACATCTTCATCAGCCAGAGCGAGAAGTGGGGCGCGACCTTCGTGTGGCAGTACGGGACGGGGTTCCCGTATACGCCGATCCAGCGGAACACGCGGGAACTGGATCCTTCGTTCACGAACTCCCGCCGCCTGCCTTCCACGACGACGCTCGACTTGCAGGCCGAGGCGTACTACAAGGTCTGGCAGCAGGACTTCAAGGTGTTCCTCCAGGCGAATAACATGCTCGACGCGCGGAACATCGTGAACCTCGAGCCGTCGAACTGGCCGCTTCCGGCGTTCCGCGACATCAACGACTACGACGTTTACTACACGGAAACGGGGCGGGCCGGGGGAGCCTACCTGGGACCGGATCAGGATGAGGATGGGGTTGAGGACTGGGTGCCCGTTCAGGACCCGCGCGTCTTCGGCGAGGGCCGAGTGATCCGCGTGGGGCTCGGGCTGATCTTCTAGCGGGTCGGGGAGAGCGGGGGCCCGTGGGCTCCCGAGGAGGAGGAACCTACATGGAACGGTGGCATGGCCGGGTCGGCGCCTGGACGGCCGTCGCACTCCTGGCCCTGACGGCGGCGGTCCTCTGCTCCTCCGGCGCGGACGCTCGCGGCGTGCTGAAGGAACCGTGGGACGGCGCCCGGGGGGCCCCGCGCGGCGTCTACGCGCTCTACCCGCCGAACGTGTTCAGTCACAACGTGGGACTCGTCGAGGCTGAGGTGACGAACCTCGGCTTCATCGGGAACCCGTACTACGACGGATACAACTTCGGCTGGCGCGGGGGCGAGTACCTCTACCTGGGCGGTCTCTGGATCGGCGCGATCGCCTCGGACAACCTGCCGCACGTCTCGACGGCGGCCTACGACCTCGAACTTCGTCCGCCGCTCGAGCCGATCTACAACGTGTACCAGTCGTTCGAAGGCGCGCCCGGAGGGAACCGCCTCGGGTTCAGCGCCGGCGCGGACGACGACGGCGACGGCCGGGTGGACGAGGACTTCCTGAACGGCCGCGACGACGACGGGGACCGGAAGATAGACGAGGACTACGAGGCCATCTCGCAGCAGATGTACTCGTGCGAGTACTGGGACAATACGCAGGAAGCGGTCGAGCAGAACCCGGAGCACCGCGCGATGAACCTCCGCGTTCAGCAGCGGTCGTTCGCCTGGTCCACGGCTCGGTCGAACGAGTTCGTCGGGGTGGATTACCGGGTCACGAACGTGGGACAGGAAGTCCTCAGAAACGTCTTCCTCGGCTTCTTCGTGGATGCGGACGCCGGGCCGAAGACCCGGCCTAATTACTGGACGGACGACGTGGTGGGCTTCACGCAGATTGACACCACCGTCGTGGATCTCTCGCAGAGCGGCCCGTGCGCCGAAGTGCCGATCAGGATGGACATCGCCTACATCTACGACTACCCGGATGACGGCGATAAGTACAACGGAGGAGATGTCCCCGGATTCTTCGGCACGCTGTTCCTCGGCCATACGATCGACCGATTCGGGATCAAGGCTCCGAGGGAGGTCAAGATCTACACGATGTCGTCGTTCTCGGGCGACCAGCCGTATCCGCTCGGCGATCCGAACACCGATCTCGAGCGCTACGATCTTCTGTCGAAGGGCGAGCTGCCTGAGCGCGGCGGACAGGTGACTCCGCGAGACTATCGGTGGGTGATCTCGGCGGGTCCGTTCCGTGAACTCCTGCCGGATTCGAGCCTCGTCTTCCAGAGCTGCTTCGTGATCGGCTTCGGGTACGAGGGGATGATCCAGAACGCGATCACCGCGCAGCGGATCTACAACGGGCAGTTCAAGGACGTGGACACGAATCCCGCGACCGGAGTGGACGGACGCGAGACCTGCCTGACGGCTCTGCCGGACGGGTCGGCCTACGAGTGGCGGGATCCGTGCGACACGCTGGGGACGAGAATCAACTTCAAGAACACGACGTGTGAGCCGGACTACTACGTGAACAACGACTGCAACGACTGCACCGGCGTGGACGGCAAGGAGACGCTCGTCCACTGGGTGGGCACCGTCGCGCCGCCGTCGCCGTCCACGAACGCGGATCCGGAGGTTCGGATCGAGCTGAATCGCGCGCCCGAGGGGGACCAGCGCGGGGACGTCTGGTGGGACAACTCGAGCGAACTGCGCGCCGATCCGATCCTCAGGAGGATCGTGTTCGAGGGCTACCGCGTGTGGCGCGTGGACGGCTGGACCCGGCCTCAGGGCTCGACCGGGCCGTCGCCCGAGGAATGGCAGCTCATCAAGGAATTCGAGCTGCACCCGAAGGACGGTCTCGAAGATCAGTCGCCGAACTACCTGCTCTCCGTGATGGATACGACGGCCCGGGCGATCGAGACGGTGGAGACGGGGGATCCGGACCGGCCTCTCGCGGTGCACTATGAGGTCGGTCGCTACAAGCACACGGACACGAAGGGGCTGAAGAACGGGATGATCTACTTCTACGACGTGACCGCCTTCAGCCGGTGGAAGGAGCCGGTCGGACTGCCGGACACGACGATCATGGAGACCGACCCGCCGGAGACGGTCATCACGATGCCGGACTCCCTCGAGTTCGAGCTGGGCGGCCGTCCGTCGGCCCTGGAGGCAGAGGCGGTCATTCCGCGGTGGTCGGCGTCGCAGTCGCTGGACGAGGTGATCGTGGTGCCGAACCCCTACGTCGCGGGGAGGCAGCCGCTGGGATGGGACCTGACTCCGAGCGACTCGGATCCGACGGGAACCCGCATCGCGTTTGCGCGGCTGCCGCAGGGGAAGTGCACGATCCGGATCTTCACGCTTGCTGGGGATCTCGTGAGATCGCTGGAACACGACACGCGGGCGCAGGGGGGAACGGCGTTCTGGAATCTGGTCACGCGTAACGGCCAGGACGTTGTCAGCGGTGTGTATCTGTTCACCGTAGAGTCGGATAAGGGGACGAAGCGGGGTCGGTTCGTCATCATTCGATGAGGCGCGATCGGTCGATGAGCCGCCGGGCGAGTCGATCGGGGAGGTCGGAACGTGAGAAGGGTCATTGGCGGTTTGCTCCTCCTGTTGGTGCTGCCGGGAATGGCATCGGCGGCCGATGTGTTCGAGAAGGTCGGGACGATGGGGGGACAGTTTCTTAAGATCCCCATCGGCGCCCGTGCGACCGGAATGGGCGGCGCTTTCGTTTCGGTCGCCGACGATCCGAGCGCCATCTTCTGGAATCCCTCGGGGATCGCGCGTCTGGAGGGGAGCTATGCGAGCTTCAATCACCTCGTCTGGCCCGCGGACGTGCAGCTTACCCAGGCTTCCTACATCTTCCATCTGGGGTTTCTCCCGGGCACGCTCGGGGTCAATGCACGGTCGCTTTACATGGACCAGCAGCCGGTGCGTGACGTGTTCCGTCCGGAAGGAACGGGGGAGTTCTTCGATGCCGGGGATGTCAGCTTCGGCCTGACCTATGGGCGCTCGCTCACGGACAAGTTCGCCGCGGGGTTCACGGTGAACTACGTGCGGTCGGGCCTCGCGGAGTACTCGTCGGACAGCTACACGCTGGACTTCGGGACGCTGTACACGACCGGGTACCGATCGCTCCAGATCGGGATGGCGATCTCGAACCTGGGCGCGGACATGAGATTCGTGGAGCGTCAGGTGAAGATGCCCACCGTCTTCCGCGTCGGGGTCTCGATGAACCTGTATAGGAACGAGACGCACGCGTTGCTCTCGACGGGCGAGTTCTCGCATCCGCCCGACAACAAGGAGCGCGGTAACTGGGGCGCCGAGTACTCCTTCCGTGACTTCTTCAAGCTGCGCGGCGGCTACAACTTCGGCTACGACTCCGAAGGACTCGCCGCAGGCGTGGGCGTGGAGTTCCCGTCGAGCATCACGGGGAACGCGGGTCTGGATTACTCGTACACCGACATGGGCTCGCTCGGTGCGGCCCATCGTTTTGCGATCGATCTAGGGTTCTAGAAGTCGGGCCGCGGCCCGTGTGGTGCGCCCGGGGATGACCCCGGGCGCGGCCCTCGAGGCTTTCGCAGCGAGGGACGTTCTGCAATCGGTTGTCTGAAAGCGGGCCGGGCCGGGGGGCCTTGAAGGAGGACCTTCATGGACCGATCGGTTCGCTGGGCCTACGTGCCTCTGACGCTCGCCCTCCTCGTTGCTCCGCCTCCCGATGCCGGCGCGCGAAGCCGGCTGCCGCCGGGAGATCCGTGGGACGCCGGCCGCGGGGCCGCCCGCGGCGTTTATGCGGTCTTCCCACCCTACATCTTCAGCCACAACGTCGGCCTCGTGCAGGTCGAGGTGACCAATCTCGGGTTCATCGGCAATCCCTACCACGATGCGCACAACTTCGGCTGGCGCGGCGGGGAGTACCTGTTCATCGGGGGATTGTGGATCGGCGCGGTCGCGACGGACAACCTCCCTCACGTGTCCACGGCGCTCGTGCCGGACGAGCTCGAGTTCCGGCCCCCGCTGGAAGCGATCTACTCGATCTACCCATCCTTCGAAGGCGCGCCCGGCGGAGACCGTGTCGGCTTCAGCGCCGACGCGGATGACGACGGGGATGGGCGGACAGACGAGGACTTCCTGAACGGCCGCGACGATGACGGGGACAGGAAGGTTGACGAAGACTACGAGGCGATCTCGCAGCAGATGCTCGCCTGCGAGTACTGGGACAACACCCAGGAGGCGGTCGAGCAGAATTCCGAGCACAGGCCGCTGAATCTCCTCGTCCGGCAGCGGTCTTTCGCCTGGTCCACGGCGCGGTCGAACGAGTTCATCGGCGTGGATTACAGGATCACGAACGCGGGCCGCGAGATACTGAAGAACGTCTTCATCGGCTTCTTCGTGGACGCGGACGCCGGGCCCAAGGCGCACGACGACTACTGGGTGGATGACGTCGTCGGTTACGCGAGGCTCGACACGACGATCGTTGACCCGGCGCAGAGCGGACCCTGCGCGGAGGTCCCGCTGAAGCTGGAGCTGGCGTACATCTACGACTACCCCGACGACGGCGAGAGATACAACGGCGGTGACGTGCCCGGCTACTTCGGGACCCTGTTCCTGGGTCACACGACGGACAAGCACGGGATCGCGGCGCCCGAGCGCGTGAAGGTCCACTCGATGGTCTTCTTCTCGGGCGACCAGCCGTACCCGCTCGGCGACCCGAGCACCGACCTGGAGCGCTACGACCTGCTCTCCAGGGGCGAGCTGCCGGAGCGGGGAGGACAGGTTACGCCGCGGGACTACCGCTGGGTGATGTCCGCGGGGCCGTTCCGGGAGCTCCTGCCGGACTCGAGCCTGGCGTTCCAGAGCTGCTTCGTGGTCGGTCTCGGGTACGAGGGGATGCTCCAGAACGCGATCACGGCGCAACGCGTCTTCAATGGGCAGTACAAGGACGCGGACAACAATCCGGCGACGGGGATCGGAGGCCGGGAGACGTGCCTGACCGCACTGCCGGACGGAGCAGCGTACGAGTGGCGGAACCCGTGCGACACGCTGGGAACGAGAATCACCTTCCGGAACACGACATGCGAACCACACACGTACGTGGACAACGACTGCAACCGGTGTACGGGTGTGGAGGGCAAGGAGGCGCAGGTTCACTGGGTGGGCACCGTGGCGCCGGCCTCCCCGAGCATGAACACGGATCCGGAACTGCGCGCGACGCTCGAGCAAAGTCCCGGCGGAGACTCGCAGGCGACGCTTCTCTGGGATAACGCGAGCGAACTGCGCGTGGACCCGGTGCTCCGCCGAATCGTGTTCGAGGGATACCGCCTCTGGCGCGTTGACGGCTGGAACCGTCCGCAGGGATCCACGGGGCCGTCTCCCGAGGATTGGCAACTGGTCAAGGAGTTCGAGACGCACCCGAAGGACGGTCTTGGAGCGGCGTCGCCGCACTACCTGGGCCATATCGTGGATTCGACCGCCGTGCTCATCGAGACCGTGGAGACAGGCGACCCGACCCAACCGTATAAGCCGCACTACGAGGTCGGCCGGTACAGATACGTTGATGCGATGGGCCTGAAGAACGGGATGATCTACTTCTTCGACGTCACCGCTTTCAGCCGCTGGAAGGAACCGGTCGGGGGCGGCCCGATCGGGACGATCCCGGATTCCATCGAGTTCGAGCTGGGAGGCCGGCCGTCGGCTCTGGAGGAAGCGGCCGTTATTCCGCGCTGGTCTGCGGGCCATGAGCTGGACGACGTCATCGTCGTGCCGAACCCGTACGTCGCCGGAAGGCAGCCGGCGGGATGGGACCTGGCGCCGAGCGACTCGGACCCGACCGGAACACGCCTGGCGTTCGCGCGGCTGCCCGAGGGGAGGTGCACGATCCGGATCTTCACGCTGGCGGGGGATCTCGTGAGGTCGCTGGAGCACGACACGCGGACCGAGGGGGGAACGGCTTTCTGGAATCTGGTCACACGCAACGGCCAGGACATCGTCAGCGGCGTCTATCTCTACGCCGTGCAGTCGGAGAAGGGGGCGAAGCGGGGGCGGTTCGTGATCGTTCGGTAACCGGGACGCCCGGCCTCGGTCTGCCCGCTCGAGGGGGTTTCGGTTATGATTCCGCCATGTGAGCCCTCCCGGCGGGCGGGGGGGTCTTTGAGGGACGGGGCGCCGCTGGGCGCCCTGTTCGCGCGAGGGCGCCTGATGCGTCGATTGATGGTGCTGGTGGTCCTGATGGCCGCCGCGGTGCCGGCCGCGGCGGCAGACGTGGAGACCATCCGGCCGTTTCCCGTGGTCGCCACCGGCGACATCCAGTTCGATTTCGACGCGGCGCGTTTCTGCACGGAGGGTGGGGGGTACCTGGCGGAATACTACTTCCGGATCCCGAACCGTTTCCTGCGCTTCATCGAGGCGCGCGGCGACAGCGCCGGCCGTCTGGAGGCGCAGCTCGATATCGAGTTGGACATCCTGGATGCCGGCGGCAGCAGCATCGAGAAGCGGCGCGACCGCGTGACCGTCGCGAGCGGGTCGGCCGAGGCCGCCGAGGGCCCCGGGCCGTTCCAGCTCGTCACCCTCTCCCACCCGCTGAATCCGCTAGCTTGGGGCGCCTCCGCGCGCGTGACGGATAGCGGAGCGCGCAAGCGAGGGCTGGCTTACGCGATCACCGGCCGCCACAAGGACGGCACGGCGCGGGCGCGTTTCTCAGCGGAACCGGCCCAGTCTGCGGGCCTTTGCGTGAGCGACATCCAGTTCGCGTGGCAGATCGAAGCGAGCCGGGACACTGCCGGGCGCGCGGAGGGTCGCCTTCACATCGTTCCCAATCCCGCCAGGACCTTCGGCCTGAAGAACCCGACGCTGAGGTTCTACTACGAGGTGCGCGGCCGCACCGGCGCGGCCTCCACTTACAAGGTCGACTATGCCGTGGACCGTGACGGCGTCGAGGTCTATCGGAGCAGTGCTGCCGACATTGCCGCCTCCGGCGGCTTTTCCATGTCGGAGCGGCTCGATCTCTCGGCCTTCGAGCCGGGGACCTATACCTTGACTGTGAGACTCGCCCCGCCCGGCGAAGGGGAAGCCGCCGTCTCGAAGGCGGCGTTCAACGTGCTCTGGACGCCGCTGTCGTGGGACCGCAGCGAGGAAGAGGTGCTCGATGAGGCCGAGCTGTATCTCACCGAGGCGGAATTCCGGGCCCTCGAGGAGATGGCTCCCGGAGAGCGGGCCCGATTCCTGGAGCAGTTCTGGCGCGCGTTCGACCCGACGCCGCGCACGGCGCGCAACGAGCAGATGGAGAAGTTCCTCGAGCGCATGGATTACGCCAAGGGCCAGTTCTCGACGCTGCACGGCGGGCATCTCTCGGACCGGGGCCGCATCTACATCCGCTTCGGCGAGCCGGACGACATCCATCGCGAGCTGATCCCCGTCGAGGCGGATCGTCTCGAGAACGCGCTGCGCAACGATCCTTTCCTCGATTCGGAGCTGCGGGCCGCTCTCTCCTCCGATCGCTCCCGCCCTCACGCCTACGAGATCTGGAGCTACTACGGGCGAGGCGCACCGCTCCTGCCGGGGCGGGAGTTGTTCCCGAGCGGCGAGCAGATCCGCTTCATCTTCGTGGATGACCTGGGCTTCGGGGACTTCCACCTCAAGTACAGCACCGAGCACGGCGCCGTCCGCTGACCGGCCCCGCGTTGACACGGCGTGGGGGGGCCAGTAGAGTCTGGGCTCCGGACGAGACCGCGCGGGGTGCGCGCTCGCCGGCTCTCTCGCGGGGGAGGTGAAGGTTTGAGCGTTCGGATCGGGATACTGACGGGCGGCGGGGATTGCCCCGGCCTCAACGCTGTCATTCGCGCGGTCGTGCGCACGACAATCCAGGTGCACGGCGGGCGCGTGTTCGGCATCCGCAAAGGCTGGTCGGGGCTCATTTCGGGAGAAGTTCAGGAGATGCTCCTGCACACCGTGAGCGGGATCCTCCCGAAGGGCGGAACGATCCTCGGGACCTCGCGCACGAATCCGTTCAAGGTTCCGGAGGGTCTGAGCAAGATTCAGGAGAACTTCAAGGACTTCCGCCTCGACGCGCTCGTCGCGGTCGGGGGTGAAGACACACTCGGCGTCGCCGACAAGCTGCATCATCACGGGATCCCCGTCGTGGGCGTTCCCAAGACGATAGACAACGACCTCCTCGGCACCGACTTCACTTTCGGGTTCGACACGGCGGTGAACATCGCGGCCGACGCAATTGACCGGCTGCACACGACGGCGGAGTCGCACAACCGCGTGATCGTCGTCGAGGTCATGGGCCGCCACGCCGGCTGGATCGCCGTGCACGCGGGGATCGCCGGCGGCGCGGACGTCGTGCTCATCCCCGAGGTGCCGATTGATGTCGGAGAGGTCTGCGAGGTTATCCGGCAGCGGCACAAGAAGGGCAAGGATTTCAGCATCGTCGTGGTCGCCGAGGGCGCGAAGTTCATGGAAGGCTCCGGGGCCAACGGGGAGATGATCGTCCAGGACGAGAAGCTCGACGCCTTCGGGCACGTGCGTCTGGGCGGCATCGGCTCGGTGCTCGCGCAGGTCATCGAAAAGCGCACCGGTTTCGAGACGCGCTACTCGGTGCTCGGCCACATCCAGCGCGGCGGCACTCCGACCGCATTCGACCGCGTGCTGGCGACGCGCTTCGGGGTGGCGGCTGTTGATCTCGTGGTGAAGAAGGAGTTCGGGAAGATGGTCAGCCTGCACGGCAACCGCATCCGCGCGATCCCCCTGGCGGAGGCGGTGAGCGGGCAGAAGACGGTGGACATGGAACTGTACGATATCGCCAAGATCTTCTTCGGCTGAGACGGCTGCGGATCGGGCGAGGTTTGGAGAGGCACGAGCTCCGCTCGTGCCTCCTTCATGCGGGGGCGGGATCGGAGGGATGCAATGTCGCTGAAGGTCGGGATCAACGGATTCGGACGGATCGGCCGCCTCCTGCTCAAGGCGGCGGTCACCCGTCAGGTGCGGGACTTCGAAGTCGTGGCCGTCAACGACGTGACGGACGCCCGGACGCTGGCCCACCTCCTGAAGTACGACTCGGTTCACGGTCGCATGGATGGCGTGCGCGCGGAAGGGGATGGGATCGTCGTCTCGGGGCGCACGGTTCGCGTCCTCTCCGAGAAGGATCCGTCGGCGCTGCCCTGGAGGTCGCTCGGCGTTGACGTGGTCGTCGAATCCACGGGCAAATTCACGAATCGCGACGAGTGCGCGAAGCACCTCACAGCGGGCGCCGGCTGGGTGATCCTGTCGGCCCCGGCGAAGGGCGCCGTGGACGCGACCCTCTGTTTCGGAGTCAACGAGAAGTCGTTCCAGAAGGACAAGCACCGAGTGATCTCGATCGCGTCGTGCACGACGAATTGTCTCGCCCCGGTGGCCAAGGTCCTCAACGACCGCTTCAAGCTCGTCCGCGGCCTCATGACGACCGTGCACGGCTACACGAACGATCAGAAGATACTCGATCTGCCTCACAGCGATCTCAGGCGCGCCCGAGCGGCGGCGCTCTCGATCATCCCGACCTCGACCGGCGCGGCGCGTGCCATCGGCCTCGTCATTCCCGAGCTCAAGGGAAAGCTCGACGGCATCGCGCTCCGCGTGCCGGTCGCCGACGGCTCGATCGTGGACCTGACGGCTGAGGTCGAGAACGAAGCGAGCGTCGAGACGACCAACGCGGCCTTCCAGGAAGCGGCCGCGGGCCCGATGAAGGGAATCCTCCAGTACTGCGAGGAGGAGCTCGTCTCCGTGGACATCATCGGGAACCCCCATTCGTCCATCGTGGACTCCAAGCTCACCAGCGTCAGCGGCGGGCGGCTCATCAAGGTCTTCTCGTGGTACGACAATGAGTGGGGATTCTCGAACCGTCTCGTGGACATGATCTCTCTCATCGCGCGCTAGGGCGCGGGAAGCGGGGAGAAGTTGATGAGCAAGATGACCCTCGCCGACGTGCGGCCGGGCGGGAAGCGCGTGATCGTGCGCTGCGATTTCAACGTCCCGTTCGAGGGCGCACGCGTGTCCGACGACACGCGCCTCGTCGCCTCCTTGCCGACGATCCGTCACCTGGTTGACGCCGGCGCGCGCGTGATCCTCTGTTCGCACCTGGGCCGTCCCAAGGGGAAGCCCACGCCCTCGCTGAGTCTGGGTCCAGTGGCCGGGCGCCTGGGCGAGCTGCTGGGCCGGCCGGTGAAGCTCGCCCCGGACTGTGTGGGGCCCGAGGTCGAGGGGTTGGCTCGCGCGCTCGAGAACGGCGAGATTCTCCTGCTCGAGAACCTTCGCTTTCACCCTGAGGAAGAGGCGAACGATGCCGCGTTCGCCGCGAAGCTGGCGGCGCTCGCGGAGATGTACGTGAACGACGCCTTCGGGAGCGCGCACCGCGCGCATGCGAGCACCGAGGGGATCACGCGACACTTGAGTCCGGCCGTGGCCGGATTCCTGATGGAGAAGGAGATCGAGCATCTCGGCGTGCTGCTCGCGTCGCCCGGCCGGCCGTTCGTGGCGATTCTGGGAGGCGCGAAGGTCTCGGGCAAGCTCGATGTGATCCGAAATCTCCTCGACCGCGTTGACCGCATCGTGATCGGCGGCGGCATGGGTTTCACGTTTCTGAAGGCCATGGGGATCAGCGTCGGCCGCTCGCTCGTCGAGGAGGATCGCGTGGGGGTCGCGGCGGAGACGCTTGCCGCGGCCGCTGCGCGAAACGCGCCGATCGAGCTTCCGCGCGACGTGCGGATCGTGGGAAGCCTCGAGACGAACGAGCCGGGGCGCGTGGTGCCCGTGGGGGCGATCCCGAGCGATGGGATCGGTGTGGACATCGGGCCGCTAACGATCGCAGCGTTCACCGCGGTGATCGAAGGGGCGCGCACGGTGTTCTGGAACGGCCCGATGGGGATCTTCGAGAAGGTCCCTTATTCGGCGGGGACGATGGGGATCGCGGAAGCGGTGGCCCGCGCGACCGACAAGGGGGCAGCGACGGTTGTGGGCGGAGGCGACTCCGCTGCCGCCGTGGCGCGGGCGGGCGTCGAGAGGCGCATCACGCAT
>JAGVPR010000244.1 GCA_020052115.1 Candidatus Eiseniibacteriota bacterium | reverse complement strand
GCTTCGGCGACCGCCTCTTCGGCGTGCCCGCTCTGGAATGCGATCTCCGCGATCATGCCGCGCAGGTCCACGCGCTTCGGGCTCTTCGCGACCGCGCTCTTCAGCGCGACCGTCGCGGGGCCCGCGAGCGCGGTATCGGCCTCGCAGAGCGCGATGATCTCCGAGCGCGCCCACTCCGACTGGGCAGGGAACTGCAACGCGATGGCCACGCAGTCGTCAATCGCATCCTTGGTGCGCCCGGCCATCTTGTGGATCCGCTGGATCTGGCGCGGGTAGGTCTCGTTCGTCGGCGTGGCCGCGACGAGCCGCATGAAGACCTGTTCCGCCTCCGGGAAGCGCCTGAGGACGATGAGCGTCGGCGCGTACTCGTTCAGGACCCGCAGGTCGTTCGGATTCTGCCGGATGAGCCCTTCGTAGATCTGCGCGGCCTGAGCATGCTGGCCGCGCTTTGCGAAGGCGCGCGCCTCCATGATCGCGCGCTCGACGCCATCGGCTCGCGCGAGCGACGGCGCCAGGAGAAGCGCCAGGCAGAAAGCCAGTCCCAGGCGCGCCCTCACGGCTTCCTCCCCGATGTCAGCGCGCGGAAGTACTGCTCGACGAGGCGCCGGTACTCGCTTGGATACGGGTCCGCCGCGCCCCGGAGAATGTCGCTCTGGAGCCGCTCGGGGCCGGAGAGAAGTCCCGGCGGCAGCGGTCCCGGCGAGGGGCGGTTCGCGACGTCTCGCCCCGCCTCGGAGCGGCGGCGGCGCGAGTAGTCTTCCTTGCGGACCGACTTCTGCGCGTCGAGGAGCCTCGAGAGGATCCGTTCCTGCCGCCGCAGAACCTCCTCCGGCAGCCCCTGGTCGCGCATCCTCTGCGCGATATCCCCCATCTCCCCGGCCAGCTGATCCAGTCGCCCCAGCATGTCGGAGCGCTCGCCGAGTTGCCCCTGCACCTCTTCGAGTCCCTTCTTGATCATCTCCTGCCGCGCAGCCAGCTGAGAGAGCTGCTCCTGACCGCTCTGGCCCATGCGCTCGCGAAGCTGGCGCGCCATGGAGCGGCTGTCCATGTTGATCTGCTGCTGCTGCTGGCCGAGCGCCTGCATCTGCGACATCGCCTGGTTCTGGCCGCTTGAGCCGGGGTTCTGGCACATGGACTGGTTCTGCTGGATGAGCGCGAGGATCGTCTGGTTCACGGCGACCTGCGACTGCTTGCCGTTCTCCATGCCGCTCGCCTTGTCGCCCGACGCGAAATCGTCCTTGGTCTTCGCGAGCCGGTCTATCGCGCTGCCGATCATCTGACCGAGCTGCGGCGTGATGAACATCGTGCCCTTCGAGATCTCGAAGAGGCCGTCGGCCGCGCGGCGCGCCGCGCTCTCGAGATTCTCCTGCCGCTCCGCCAGATCCTCCGCGGGCGACTCAACGGGCGACAGGAGGATCTCCTCCTGGCTCTTGGAAACGCCGAGCAAGTCATTCTGTATGCGCGTGAGCTTCTCGGACATCTCGGCGGTCATCTGCTGGTTCATGCTCGACTGCGCCTGCTGGAGGCTCGAGAGCAGCGACTGAAGCCCGGAGCGCGACTTCTGAGAGTGCTGGCCCGCCTGGCTCGGGTTCTGTTGCGACATGGACTGCTGCGCGGCCTCCATCTCCTGCTGCATCTGGCCGAAGTCCTGCTGCTCGAGCGCCTTCTCGATCGCCTGCTCCAGCTTCTGGTGGTTCGACTCCGCCTCCTTCTGGAGCTGGCGAAGCTGCTCCTCGCTCCGGCGCAGATCGTCCGAGATCTCCTTCTGGTCCTTTTGGAGCTGGCCCATCTGGGGCTCGCTCTTCGGCTGTTCGAGATCCTCGCCGATCTTCTCCTGGCGCTCGAGCATATCGGCGGCTTGCTCGATCTGCTGCGCGAGCTTCTCCTCCATCTGGAGCCGTTTCAGCATCTCGATCGTGCGGTCGAGGCTCTTGAGCAGGTCCTCCTGCGTCATCTTCATCTGCTCGAGGGCGCGCTGCACGTCGGAGCGGTCCATCTTCTGGATCGCTTCCTGAAGCCGTTGAAGCGCCGCTTTCACCTCATCGTTCTGGATCTGGCTCATCAGCTCGCGGATCTGGTCGAGCTTCTCCACCATCTCGAGCCCCACGAGGTCGTTCTTCTCGATCTGCTCCACGGTCTGCTCGAGGGACTGCTGGACCTCGTTCATGCGCTCCTGCAGCGACTGCTGCTCTTGCGCCATGTTCGAGATCTCCTTCTGCCGCTCCCAGGTCATCTCGAGACCCTTCTTCATCTGTCGCGAGGCTTCCTCGAGCTGCTGCTTGAGCCGCTTCTGGTCGTCGCGGATCTGCTCGAGCCCCTGGACCTCCTGCTCCCGCTCCTCGTTGATGTCGGCGTACATCTCATCCATCGTCGGGAAGCGGATCGCGTAGGTATCGCTGCGCGTGGACTTGGGGCCGCTCACCGTGTCGTTGTCGAAGACCTCGAGGTAGTAGCTCACGACATCGCCGGGGACCAGGTCGAGCGCCGAAAGATCCCACTCGTGGGCCGTGGTCGCCTCGCGTCCGGAGAGCTTGGCGATGACCTCTCGTTCCTCCGGACGGTCAGCCACTTGACGGTGCAGGACCATCTGTGAGAGGCCGTAGTCGTCCACCGACGTCGCCGCGAGAACCACCTTCATCGCTTCGGGGACATCAATGTCTTCACCGGGACTCACGACGGTCAGCATCGGGGAGCGGTCGGGGACCGGTTCCACGGCGAACTCGGGCGAGGCGAATCGCTCGCGCCCCTTGCGGTCCTTTAGGTGTACGCGGTAGCGGCGCTGCTCACGCACGGTGAAGGCGGCGAGCCGGCTCATGCTGTCCCGGCCCCGGCCAAGTTCCGGGCGAGCGTTTCCCAGCGAGAGATAGCCCGTCACCTCGGGATCGTTCACCTCGACTTCGAGCGTCACCTTCGTGCCGACGAGAGCGGTGACGTCGCCGGATCCGGCCACCCGGGTCTCCGCGGGAAGCCCGGTGTAGCGCGGGTACTCGTAGGTCAGGCGGTAGCCGAGGGCCCGCGGCGGCTCGGTGACCCGGATCTTCCAGGTGTCGCTTGAATGCTTGCCGACCGAGACCTGGTAGGCCACGTCGCGCTCCAGGCGCTCGAACGTGAAGCCGTAGGCGCGGCCCGCCGTCTCCGCGGGCGCTTCGGTCATCTCCATCTCTGTCCAGTCGGCTCCCGCCGGCGCGAAGCGAAGGCGCGGCGTCCCGCGGGCGCCGGTCAGGAGCGCCCGCACCGTGACGTCGGAGCCGGCATCCACTTCGATATCCCCGGGCTGGACGAGAAGACCCATGGGCCCCATCGGGTCGGAGAGGCGCGGGCGGAAGAGGTGGGATGCCGACCGCTCGAACGCGCCCGGAGCGAGCAGGAAGAGGACCGTCAGCAGGCCGACCGAGC
>JAGVPR010000148.1 GCA_020052115.1 Candidatus Eiseniibacteriota bacterium | reverse complement strand
CTCCGTGGCCGGCGTCCCGGTCGAGATCCGGACTCCGCGGGCCCGGGAAGGCGGGCCGCGAGCCTACGCGCGCGCGGTCTTCGCCATCGCGGGCAAGGACCTCCGCGCCGAGTGGCGCTCGCGAGAGATGCTGTCCTCGATGCTCCTCTTCGCGCTTCTCATCGTGGTGCTCTTCCACTTCGCCTTCGAGTCGGATCGCGAGGGGATGCGCCGGATCGCCCCCGGGATGCTCTGGATGGCGTTCGTTTTCGCGGGCGTGCTCGGGCTGAACCGCAGCTTCGCCTCCGAGAAGGACCGCGGCGGCCTCGCCGGGTTGCTGCTCGCCCCGGTGGACCGGAGCGCGATCTACCTCGGCAAGATGCTCTCGAACCTCTGCTTCCTCGGCGTCGTGGAGCTGGTCACTTTCCCCGTGTTCTCGCTCTTGCTCGATGTGCCGCTGCTCGGCGTGGCGCCCGAGATCGCGCTCGTCGCCTTCCTCGGAACGGTGGGATACACGGCCGTCGGCACGCTCTTCGCCGGCATGTCGGCGAACGCGCGGATGCGCGAGGTGATGCTCCCGATGCTCCTCTTCCCGGTGGAAGTGCCGGTGCTGCTCGGCGCGATCCGGGCGACGGGGGAGGCGATCACGCGCGGGTCGCTCGACGGCGTGCGCGGCTGGCTGAACCTCATGGGCGCGTTTGATATCCTGTTCATCGCGGCGGGGCTCGTCCTCTTCGAGTTCGTGCTGGAGGAATGAGCGCCGCGTTCTTGGAGAACCTATCGCCGTGAAGAATCCGCCGAGGCCGTTCGGGCATCCGTGGCTCGAGATCGCAGCACTTGTCGCCATGATCGCGGCCCTCTGGGCCGTTTTCCTCTACGCGCCGACCGAGCGCACGATGGGCGTGGTCCAGCGCATCTTCTATTTCCACGTTCCGGCGGCGTTCATGGCGTTCCTCTCCTTCTTCACCGTGTTCATCGCGAGCGGCCTCTACCTGTGGCGTGAGAAGCGGGTCTACGACCGGATCGCCGCCTGCGCCGCCGAGATCGGGATCCTCTTCTGCACGCTCGTGCTCATGACCGGGCCGCTCTGGGCGAAGCCGGTCTGGAACGTCTGGTGGACGTGGGATTCGCGGCTGACGACGACGCTCATCCTGTGGCTTCTCTATCTCGCGTACATGATGATCCGCAAGTACGGCGATGCGCGAAGCTCCCGCTTCGCCGCCGTTCTCGGCATCGTGGCGTTCATTGACGTGCCGATCATCCACATGTCGGTGCGATGGTGGCGGACGCTCCATCCGGAGCCGGTCTTCCTGGCGCGCGAAGGAGTCGGGGCAGGCATGGAGCCGGAGATGGTGCGCGCGTTGATCCTCTGCATCGCGGCCTTCGTGCTCCTCGTGGCGACGGTGTTCGCGCGGCGTGTGTCGGTCGAGGCGGCCGCGGAAGAGGTGGAGGCGATCCGCATGGAGCTTCGTGAACGTGTGGAGGTGCGATGAATTCCCTCGGATTCCTCTTTTGGGCGTACGCGATCGTCTGGGCCGCGCTGTTCATCTACCTCATCGGTCTCGGAAGACGCCAGGCCCGCCTTCTCAAGGAGATCGCCGCGCTGCGCGAGGAGCTACGGAAGCTCGGCGGCGCTTAGCGCATGCGCGCCGCGCGCCCCGACGAGCGTTCGAGCCGCTCATCCCGGCTGTCCTATTGATCTCCAAGCATCAATTGCGGTAGAATCAATAGCTGTCATCCCCGCGGCGGCTCTGCCCGCCGCGCGCTGCTCGGATGTCCCGTCCGTCTCGAGCGCCCAGGGACCGTACCGGATCCCGCCTCCGGGCGACCCGCAACGAGGAAGGTGCACCATGAACCTTGTCGCTCGCCGGCCGGCTTTCGTGCACGCTGCGCTCGCCCTTGCTCTGACGCTCGCCGCCGTCCCCGCTCACGCGCAGATGCGCCCGAACCTGTTCTTTCTGCACCATTCCACGGGGCTGAACATCATAGATGAGGGGGGGATGCGCCCCTGGTTCGACGCATTCAACTCTTCGCGCGGCACGGACTACGCTTTCTGGGATCACGGCTACAACTCCGAGGGGCTGCGTGATCCGGCGGGCGCTTCCCTTGGGCACGGCTATTCCATCCCGGGCGACAACACCGATCCTGACGGCCTCTACGTCCTCTGGACGACATCGAACGCGGCGCGCGACTCGATCCTGGCGAATCATGAAGTGATCGCCTTCAAGTCCTGCTTCCCGGCTTCCGACATTGGGAGCGACGCGGAGCTGGCGCAATACAAGTCGTGGTATCTGGCGATCAGGAGTGTCTTCGATCTTCATCCCGAGAAGACGTTCATCGTGATGTCCACGCCGCCGCTCCATCGTCTGGCGACGAACCTCGCCGCGGGTGATCGCGCAAGGGCCTTCGCGAACTGGCTGAAGAGCGCCGAGTACCTGGCCGGGCATCCGAACGTGGCGTGCTTCGATCTCTTCGACAACCTCGCGAGGGCTGATGACGGCACGAGCACCCGGAACATGCTCCGCTACGAGTACGAGTTGGACCACGGCGGAAGCGACTCGCACCCGAATCCGCTCGCGAACGAGGCGGTCGGGCCGGTCTTCTGCGAGTTCTACGTGCAGGTGACGGGCGGCTACGCGGTCGGGGCCGGCCTCACCGGCGCGCCGCAGAGCTTCGCAGTCCGCGCCGAACCGAATCCTTTCGTGGGGGAGACGCGTTTCCGGTTCGCGGGCGCGGCGGACGCTCCCGGGAAGGTGCTCGTCTACGATGCGTCGG
>JAGVPR010000401.1 GCA_020052115.1 Candidatus Eiseniibacteriota bacterium | reverse complement strand
GACGCTCTTCCGATCTAGGTCAGGAGCCCGCGCCGGCCGAGATAGCGCACCCGCACGGCCTCGACCTCGCCCGGCCCGCGCGCCGAGGACAGTTCCTCGAGCGCCGCGCGCAGGAGGAGATCAACCGTCTCTCGTGGGGTCGCTTCGCTCATCTCTCCCTCCGGCTGGGCAGGCTCGCGCCAAGAGGCGGGTCCGGCCGCCGTTTCAAGCGGCCTTCACCCCGGACCAACGCCGCCGAGGAAGGCCGCCGGAGGCGCGCCAAGCCCAGTGCGGCGAAGCCTACAGGCTCGCCTTCGCGACCTCGGCCAGCCGGGCAAACCCCTCGCTGTCGCTCACGGCGAGATCGGCGAGGATCTTCCGATCAATGGCGACATTCGCCTTCTTGAGCCCGTTCATCAGCATGGAGTACGAGAGGCCGTGCATGCGGGCCGCCGCATTGATCCGGACGATCCAGAGGCGCCGGAACTCCCGCTTCTTCACACGGCGGTCACGATACGCGTACTGCAGGCCGCGAAGGACCGTCTCTTTCGCGGTCCGGTAGAGTCGGCGCCGCCCTCCGCGAAAACCCTTTGCGGCCTTGAGAACTTTCTTACGTCGCGCCCTCCCGGGCACAACACCAGTGGCTCGTGGCATGGGACAAACCTCTCACTGTGTGGTCGGTTCGAATCCGGCTGCGAAATCCTCCGCGGCCGCGTCGGTCAATCGGATCCCGGGAGCATCCGGCGGATCCTGCGCGAATCGCGCGGGTTCACGAGCGTCGTGCCGCGGAGCTTGCGCTTGCGCTTCCGCGACTTGCTCGTCAGAAGATGGCCGTGATAGGCGCGGTTGCGCTTGATCTTGCCTGTGGCCGTCTTGCTGAAGCGCTTGCGCGCGGCCCTGTTCGATTTGATCTTCGGCATGTGTCCTCTTTCCCCGCGGCCAAGGAAACGACGTTCAATGGGCCACGCGGGCCGTCTTGGGCACCATCAGGAGTACGAGATTGCGCCCTTCCATCCTCATGTCCGTTTCGACCTGCCCGATGTCCGCCAGATCGGCGACGACTCCTGCGAGGAGCTTGCGGCCCAGTTCGGAATGGGCCATTTCGCGTCCCCGGAACGTCACAGTGAACTTCACCTTGTCGTGCCGCTCGAGGAACTTCCGGGCGTTGGCAACCTTGAACTCGTAGTCGTGGTCCTCGATCTTCGGCCGGAGCTTGACCTCCTTGACGTGCATCACGTGCTGCCGCTTACGAGCCTTGCGCTCCTTCTTGCTCTGCTCGTACTTGTAGCGGCCGAAGTCCATGATCCGGCAGACCGGCGGTGCCGCGTTCGGCGAGACCTCCACGAGGTCCAGGCCCAGCTCACGTGCCTTCAGTAGCGCGTCGCGCGTCGGCAGGATTCCAATCTGCTCCCCGTCCGCGCCGATGACACGCACCTGGGGAACCCGGATCCTCTCGTTCACGCGCGCCTCACGCTCACGCTTGACGACGATCGAGATCACCTTCCTTTCAGGACGCGGGGCGCTGCCCCGCAAGAAAAACGGGCGGACGGACGGAAGCGAATCGCCCCCGTCCGTCCGCCCGCTGTGTGCGAACGGTTTTCGGCTACCTCCCGGACCTTACGAGCGCCCTCGCGGGGCTGTAAGGTGGAAAGCCTCAGGGCTTCCGCTTTCGCGCGTCGCGCGACGAGCCGCGACCCTCGGGCCGCTGGCAACAACGGTACCAGGTTACCTCCTGGCCTTCGCTTCCGCAACGATTTTGTCCACGGCCTCCGCGAGAGGGATCGCCCCCTCATCGCCCAGCCGCCGGCTGCGGACCGCAACCTTCTCCGCCTCGGCTTCCCTGCGGCCGACGACGAGCATGTAGGGGATCTTGGCCAGCTCCGCATCGCGGATCTTCGCGCCGATCTTTTCCCCCCGATCGTCCAGTTCGGCACGAACGCCCGCCTCCTTGAGCCGCTCGATCACCCGGCGCGCGTAAGGCACGTTGTCGTCCGTCACCGTCAGGACCACCGCCTGCACCGGGGCGATCCAGAGCGGGAAGTCGCCCGCGTGGTGCTCGATGAGAGTGCCCACGAACCGCTCCAGGGAGCCGAGGAGCGCCCGGTGCACCATGACCGTCGGATGCTCCTTCCCGTCGGGACCGATGTAGTTCACGTCCAGCCGGCGCGGGACGTTGAAATCGAATTGAACCGTGGTGCACTGCCACGGACGTCCGAGCGCATCCATGAGCTTGACGTCAATCTTCGGGCCGTAGAACACCGCCTCGCCCTCGGCGACGTGGTACGAGAGCCCCACTCGCTCCAGCGCTTCTGCCAGCGCCGCCTCGGCCACGCGCCACTCCTCGTCGGTACCGGCGTACTTCGTGGTGTTCTTCGGATCGCGCACCGAGAGATCCACCTGGAGGTTGTCGAAGCCGAAGCTCTCGGCGAGGTAGCGCCCGAACCGGACGCACTCGACGACCTCGTCCACGATCTGCTCCGGCGTGCAGAAGATATGCGCGTCATCCTGCGTGAAGCCTCGCACGCGCATCATCCCGTGAAGCACGCCGGACTTCTCGTAACGGTAGACGGTGCCCAGTTCCGCGAACCGGATGGGCAACTCCCGGTACGAGCGGCGCTTCGCCTTGTAGATCAGGATGTGGCCGGGACAGTTCATCGGCTTGAGCACGTAATCCTGCTGGTCAATCTCGAGCAGATACATGTTCTCGCGGTAGAAATCCATGTGCCCGGTCTTGTGCCATAGCTCCGCGCGCGCGATGTGAGGCGTGTAGACGAGCTGGTATCCCCGCTTGAGGTGCTCCTCCTTCCAGAACCCCTCGATGATGTGGCGGAGCATCGCCCCCTTCGGGTGCCAGAAGATGAGCCCGCCGCCCACTTCCTCCTGCACGCTGAAGAGGTCGAGCTGCGCCCCCAGGCGGCGATGATCCCTCTGGCGCGCTTCCTCGAGCCGCTTGAGGTATGCATCCACCTCCTCGCGGGTGCGCCACGCGGTCCCGTAGATCCGCTGCAGCATCCGGTTGCGTGAATCGCCCTCCCAGTACGCGCCCGCCGTGTGCAGCAGCCGGAACTGGCCGACGCGCCCCGCCGATGGCACGTGCGGGCCGCGGCAGAGGTCCACGAACTCACCGTTGCGGTAGAGCGAAACGCTCGGCTCGCCGATCCTCTCGATCAGGTCGGTCTTGTACGACTCGCCGCGCTCGCGGAAGAAATCGAGGGCCTGGGCGCTCGCCATCTCCTCGCGCTCGAAGGGCCGGTCCTCCTTCACGATCGTCGCCATCTCCTTCTCGATGGTCGCGAGGTCCTCCGGCGACAGCGTGCGCGGCAGGTCGAAGTCGTAGTAGAACCCGTCATCAATGGACGGACCGATCGCCAGCCGCGCCTCGGGGAAGAGACGCTTCACCGCCGTCGCCATGATGTGCGACGCACTGTGCCGCATGATCGGCAATGCCTCATCCGTCCCAGCCATGATGAAACGCACCGTCCCGGATTCGCGCAGCGGCTCCTGCAGACCGAACACCCGGTCGCCGACCCGCGCTCCGATCACCGGGCGCGCCCGCTCCGCGCCGAGCGCCCGTTCGGCCAGCTCGCCCACGGTGCTCCCCGGCGCCAGAGACTGCGCCGCTTCGCTCCCCTCGATTTCGAACCGCAGCTCATGCATGGAAGACGCCTCCAGCGGCAAAAATGAAATCACCCCTTCGGAGCGCGATGTCGGGCGGGCCGCCCGGCGCCTGGAGGGGGGATGGTGGGCGATAGTGGACTTGAACCACTGACCCCCTGCATGTCAAGCAGGTACTCTAACCAACTGAGCTAATCGCCCACGCGAAAGCGGATCTCGACAGTCCGCGGTGAGGATAGCGGCCCCTGCCCGGGGATGTCAACTGCCGGGACCCAATCGCCGGCCGACCGAGCCCGCGATGATGCGGATCTGTTGGGCCAGGACCTCGAACTGCTCCGGCAGAAGCGACTGCTGCCCGTCGCACAAGGCGTGCTCGGGGTCGCAATGGACTTCGATGAGGAGCCCATCGGCCCCGGCGGCGACCGCGGCCCGCGCCATCGGCAGGACCATGCTCCTCACCCCGACCCCGTGGCTTGGATCCACGATGATCGGCAGGTGACTGAGCTGGCGCACGACCGGAACGGCCGAGAGGTCCAGCGTGTTCCGCGTGTACTTCTCGAAGGTCCGGATTCCTCTCTCGCAGAGGATCACTTTGTGATTGCCGCCGGCCATCAGGTACTCGGCCGACATGAGCCATTCATCAATCGTCGAGGCCATGCCGCGCTTGAGCAGCACGGCCCGGTCCACCTGCCCGACCGCGCGGAGCAGGCTGAAGTTCTGAACGTTCCGAGCGCCGATCTGGAGGATGTCCACATACCGCAGCATGAGATCGAGCTGACTCACATCCATGATCTCGCTGACGAGCACCATTCCAAACTCGTCGGCGGCGCGGCGGAGGATCCGCAGCCCCTCCTCCCCCAGCCCCTGGAATGAGTAAGGCGACGTGCGAGGCTTGAAGGCCCCGCCGCGGAGCACTTTCGCCCCGGCGGAGGCGACGGCCCGGGCGGTCTCGTGCACCTGGTGATCGTCCTCGACCGCGCACGGGCCGGCCATCAGGATCACCTCGGGCCCGCCCACCAGAACCCCGCCAACGTCAATGACGCTGTCGTCGGGCTTGAAACTGCGGCTCGCCAGCTTGAAGGGCTCGCGGATCTGCTTGACCTCCACCACACCCGGGATCGCGCGAACCTCTTCGATGCGGTTCTCGCCGGAGACGGAAACGGCACCCAGAACGACGCGGTCGCCTTCGCGCCGAGCGTGCACGGCAAAGCCGAGCGTCCGCAGGCGCGCCTGAATCGCCTGCGTTCTCTCCTGCGGCAGTCCCGTTTCCAGTACGACCAGCACGGGTCCCTCAAACGAAAAACCCACCTTCGATTAGGTGGGTCGGTGGATTCGCCGCAACCTCCGGGCTACGCGCGCTCTCCGTCTCTGCGTGCGCGCGGCCCCCGACCCCGCACGGGGCGCCGCCGCCACGAGACCAGCTTGGTGTCGAACGAAGAGGCGGGTTGCACAGCGACACTCCCAGACCTGCGCGGCTCGAATTGCCGCGAACCCTACCAGAGAACGCCGCCCGCGTCAACGCGAGGCCGGCCGCTCCCTCCAGAGCACCGCGTCACCGCCCACGATCTCACCGATCTCGAAGGCTTTGATTCCGCTCGCCGCCGCCGCCACGCGCGCGGCCGAAGCCGCTCCCGGTCGCACTGTGAGACAGAACCCGATCCCCATGTTGAAGACGCGGCGCATCTCCTCTTCGGGCACCCCCCCCGCCTCGCCGATCAACCGGAAGATCGCGGGCACATTCCACGACCCCGCGTTGATCAGCGCCCCCTTCCCCTCCGGGAGCACGCGCGCGAGGTTCTCCTCGATCCCGCCGCCCGTGATGTGCGCCATCGCTGTAACGCCGCCCGCCGCCAGGGCCGCAGCCACTGCGGGCCCGTAATGGCGGTGCGGCCGAAGGAGAGCCTCTCCCACGCTCTCGCCCCCGAGGGAGACCGGACGGTCCTCGACGGAGAAGCGCCCGCCTTCCAAGAGCGCGCTGCGAGCCAGCGAGTATCCGTTCGTGTGAAGCCCGTCCGAAGCGAGACCCAGGACCCGGTCTCCCGCGCGCACCTCGGCGCCGGTCAGGAGCGTCCCCGGCGCCACGCGTCCCACCATGCAGCCCACGACGTCGTACTCGCCCGCCACATACGTTCCCGGCATCTGCGCCGTCTCCCCGCCGAGCAGTGCAGCGCCGACGTCCCGGCACGCCTCGGCCATGCCCTCGATGATCTCGAGCAGGAGGGCCGGCTCGAGACGGCTCGAGCCGAAGTAGTCGAGGAAGAACAGCGGCCGCGCGTTCACCGCCAGCAGATCGTCGGCGCAGTGGTGGACGATGTCCACGCCGATCCCGCGATGGTGCCGCGCCAGCCCGGCGACGCGCGTCTTCGTCCCCACGCCGTCCACGGTGGCCGCCAGGTACGACCCGTCCGGCTGCGGTAGAAGACCGCTGAAAAGCCCCGGGCCGACCGCCCCCGCCGGCAGCGTCCCTTCAACGAGCGAGCGAAGGCGCCGCTTGACCGAGGCCGCACCCTGGAGATCCACGCCCGCGTCCCGGTAGAGGGAGTCCGGCGCGCGATTGGAGGGAGATTTGCTCATCGGTGGATCCGGGGGCGCGACACGGGGATCGTCACCGTTCCCGGGCCATGATGACGAGGTCCGAGAACTCCTTGTTTCCGTAGACCTCGAGTTCGCTCTTCCCGTGCAGCCGCTTCATCGCCGCTACGACCTCGGCGTCGAATTGCGTGCCGGCGCAGCGCTCCAGTTCAGCGAGCGCCTCCTCTACCGAACGCGAGGCCTTGTACGGGCGGTCCGAGGTCATCGCGTCGAACGAATCCGCGACGTTGAGGATCCGGGCGCCGACCGGGACGTCCTTCGCGCGAAGCCCGAACGGGTAGCCCTTGCCGTCGGGCCGCTCGTGGTGCGCCCGTACGATGTGCGAGGCGCGGCGGAGCGATCGCACCTTCTCGACGATGTCGGCGCCGGCCGCGGGATGGGCGGCCATGAGACGGCGCTCCTCAGACGAGAGCTGCGCGGGCTTCGCGAGGATCTTCCGGTGCCGGCTGCTGATCTTCCCCAGGTCGTGCATGAGGGCCGCGCACTCGATCGTCTCGACATCCCGCTCCGGCAGTCCCATCTCGCGGGCGATCTTCACCGAGTACTGCGCGACGCGCAACGAGTGGTGCCGCGTGTACGGGTCAATCTCGTCGATCACGGTGGTGAGCGCCCGCACGAAGTCCACGAGGTCCTGGCGCATGTCGGTGTAGAGCTTGAACGAGTAGCGCGCCAGCATCAGGGGCAGGAAGAACAGCAACACGCCCCAGAGCTTCGTGTGGAAGTACAAGAGGGCGATGATCGAACCCAGCGGGAGAAACGCCAGCAGGTGGAACACGGTCCAGAGGAAGTTCACTTGCCAGACACGCCACGCGGACGTCTTCTGGGAGAGCGCGATGACGGTCGAGATGGAAGCCGTGTTGAAGACGAAGTAGACCAACCCGCAGCCGAAGATCGGCACGACATCCTGCGGCAGGGTCAACGACCCGGGTTTTCCTCCGAGCGCGATGTAGACGGATCCGGCGAGGATCGTCGTCACGGGGAAGAGCGCGAGGTTGAAGAGCGCCTTGCGGAACGGCCTCCGCGTGATGAACATTTCGGCGAAGAGGGTCGAGACGATGTCAATCCAGGCGGTGACGACGGGACCGAAGACGATGATGCCTGCGTAGTCTATCGCCGAGGAGACGGTCATGAAGCCGCCGCCGGGGAGCCGGATCGGCGACGCCTCGGCCACCAGCATGAGGAGCGCCCAGAACGCGAGCACGGCGGGGCTCGCGAAGTGCGCGTGCGGCGACAAGATCACGAGCAGCGCGATGGCACCCGCGAGCACCGTGAAGTAGAAGACACTGAAAGCGCCGCTACGAACTTGCACCGCCGTCACCCCGCGCCGGGCGCCCGAAGGGGGCACCGACATCCCCTCTCCAGGCCTCCCTACGTGACCTGCCGCGGGCTCACCATCCGGCACGCCCGCCATTCAGCACCACATATATCGCCGCAATCCAGAGGGCAATCAAGCGAAAAACACCTCCTCTCTTGGAGAGAATTCCCGGCCTGAGCCGGGTTGGGAGGGTCTTCGCTCCGCTCTTTAGGGTGCGTCGCTTCGCTTCGGCCTAGAGAAGGGATGTCGGTCTGAGTTCGTACTCTCGAGCCTCCTTCAGACGAAACCGTCCAAAGACGCGATTGATCGCGTCCAGGGTCGCGTAGACGACCGCGCGATGCGGATCGCCCTGGTGAACGCAGCCTCCGATGAGGGTGCTCTCCTGGCGTCCGGCGAGCATCTGCACGCTGACGAGCACGATATTGTCGCTTCCCACGGGGCACGTGATGACGCCGGAGACGACGAGCGCGCCCGGCTCGTCCACGAACTTGCGCACGGCGTCCAGCGTCGCCTCGGAGATGAGCCGAGGCTGCACGTCGCGCGCGCTCGCTCCGGAGGCGCTGCCGAGGATCGTGCGGCCCGCCAGGGAAAGCATGACCTGCGCTTCGGTGCGGAGCCCCTCGCTGTACACGTTGACGCTCTCGTGCCGAAGCCTGAGACCCGGCGCCGTACGCGCCGCATCCTCGTCACGCCCCTGGGGGAAGACGATGGAGACCTTGCGGTGATCGAGGCGCAGATTGAAACGCGTGATGAGAATTGTCGCGATGTCGCGGACGATGAGCTTCGGGCTGCGGGGCTTGTTCGCCTGCACGTGAACGGCGTCAATCTGCCCGTCTTCCGTCACGATGCGGACGTCGGCGACCCCGTCCACTTCTCGAATGGCGGCTTCTGCTCGCTCGATGAGGGTTGCGTCCACTCCGTCCAGCACGATCCCCTCCCTGGCGAGGCGTCGTCGGGTCACGAAGTTAGAACTGCGCCACACGACGATATCACGCCCACGGCGGCCCCGGCAAGCGCCGCCTTCGCCCCCCGGGCGATTGGTATCGCACCCGGCCCCCGGCCCCGGCGTCCGGTGCTATTCTCTCGGCGCCGCGCTGGGAGCATCGGACCCCGGCGCCTCCTTTCGACCCGAGGCATCCCAATGAGAGCCGTGAACGCCAGGCGGGTGGTAGCCGTCGTCCCTGTCGCCCTAGCGCTGTGCCTGATGCTGTATCACGAAGTGCGGGCCATCGCGCCCCTGCAAACCCACAGCGCGGAGACGTTCGCCGCCCACAAGCTCGGAATCCGGTTCCCGGTCACCGAAAGCGATCTGGGGCGCATGGATCTCGACAGGAGTTGGAGGCCCAGGGTTCTCAGTAACCGCCTGGGCTCGCTCGCCGTGGGAGGAGCGATCAGCGGCGGCGAGATTGACCCGCGGACGTTCGCGCACCTGGCCGGGCTCTACTCGGCCCTCTGGCTCGCTTTGGTCTTCCTGGTCTATTCCTTCTTCCTGCGTGAGAAGGCCCTCATCGCCGTCCTCGGGACCTTCGCCGCCGTGGCCTTCGGCTACATGCCGGGGATCGCCGATCGGGTCTATCCGTGGGACATGCCGGCGCTTTTCTTCTATGTGCTCTTCGTCTGCCTGCTGATCCGCCGGCGGTCGGAGCTCTTCCTTGCGGCCCTCCCGATCGGCGTGCTCTTCAAGGAGACGGTCGGCGTGCTGGCGCTGGCGTATCTGTTCGTCGAGGGGACGCGAAGACGGCGGCTCGAGCTCTTCGGTGCGGCGTTGATCCTGTCGGTTGCGGCCAGGGCCGCCGCCGGCTGGATCGCTCATTCGATGCCGGGATCAGCCCCGAGCTTCCCGCTCCTCGTGGCCAATCTGCGCTTCATCGTGACCGGGGACTTTCCTTACAAGGAGTGGTACCGCTGGGTCTCGTTCTGGAACCACCCCCTTCTTCTCGACGCGGGGCTCCTGCTCGCGTTCCTGCTCCACCCGTTTCGCGACGCGAACACCCGGATGCTCCGCGTCCTCGTGGGGGTCTTTGCCGTCGGGAATCTCCTGAGCGGAATCGTCTTCGAGTTCCGGATCTGGTTCGAGCTGATCCCCGTCTTCCTCTACCCGTTCCTGCAGCCGGTGGATTCCCTTCGAATCAGTCCGGATCGAACTGAGAGATCTCGCGGAGGTGCGAGAAGCGTTCCCGGATGAGTTCGTGCGTTGCGCGGCAGAGTCCCGTCACGCCGAACTTCTCGACAGCGAAGGAAGCCATCACGGTCCCCCACACGACCGCGCGGCGCAGCCGGTCGGGTCCGTGGTCGCCCACCATCGCGAGGTAGCCGACGAAGCCGCCGGCAAACGTGTCGCCGGCCCCGGTCGGATCGTAGAGAAGCTCCATGGGGTACGCCGGCGCCGAGAAGAACAGGTCCTTCGAGAAAAGAAAGGCCCCGTGCTCCCCCTTCTTCACAACGACGGTGTGAGGGCCCATCTCGAGGATCGCGCGGGCGGCCTTCAGCACGTTCGCCTCGCCCGCGAGCTCGCGCACCTCGGCGTGGTTCAGGATCAGGATGTCCACCTTGCGGATCGTCTTCAGCAGCTCTTCCCGCCGCCCGCGGATCCAGAAGTTCATCGTGTCGCACACGACGAGGCGCGGCCGGTCCATCTGCTCGAGCACCTCGCGCTGCAACACCGGATCGATGTTCGCGAGGAACACGTACTCGGCTTGACGAAAACGGTCGGGGATCTTCGGTCGGAACGATTCGAAAACATTCAGGCACGTGGCGAGCGTGTGGGCCTCGTTCAGGTCGTAACCGTACTCGCCCGTCCAGCGAAACGTCTTTCCCGATCCCACCTCGAGCCCGCCCAGATCAATCTCCGGCGCCCGAAGCAGGGACAGATGCCGTGACTCGAAGTCCTCTCCGACCACGGCCACCAGGCACACCGGCGCGAAGAAGCGCGCCGAGAGGGCGAAGTACGAGGCCGATCCGCCCAGGGTCTCTTCGGCCTTTCCAAACGGGGTCTCAACGGAATCGAGGGCCACGGAGCCGACGACGAGAATCGGGGACGCATTCATCTCACATGCTCTCCGGGGCGCTGACCCCCATGAGCGAGAGCCCCGCTTCCAGCGTGGCCCCCGCGGCCGCAGCCAGCGCCAGGCGCGCCCGCATCAGAGGCGGCGCCTCTCCCACGACGCGGCAGCGCTCGTAGAAAACGTGGAAGTCCGCTGCCAGCTCGCGCAGGTAGCCGGTCAGGCGGTGCGGCTCCCTCGCGTCGGCCGCCCCCGCGACCACTTCAGGGAAATCCGCGATCCGCTTCATCAAGATCCGCTCCGCATCGCTGACCATGGGACCGGGCTCTGCCCCATCGAGAAGGCCCGGGCCCCGCTCCGCCGCGCCCGCGTGACGCACCAGGCTCGCGATCCTCGCATGGCCGTACTGCACGTAGAACACGGGGTTCGCCACCGTCCGCATCTTCGCGAGGGACAGGTCGAAATCCAGGTGGCTGTCGGTGCGGCGCATGAGAAAGAAGAAGCGCGCCGCATCCACGCCGACCTCCTCCACGAGATCGGCCAGCGTCACGAACTCCCCTGCCCTCTTCGACATCTTCACGACGGTTCCTTCGCGAAGAAGGTTCACCTGCTGGACGATGAGGATCTCGAGCCATCCCTCCTCATGGCCCAGCGCGCGCACCGCCGCCTGCATGCGCGGAATGTGCCCATGATGGTCCGGACCCCAGATGTCAATGACGCGCCCGAAGCCCCGACGGCGCTTGTTCACGTGGTACGCGATGTCCGCGAGGAAATAAGTCGGCTCCCCGTTTCCACGGACCAGGACGCGATCCTCTTCGTCGCCGAACCGCGTCGAGAGGAACCACTGCGCCCCTTCGCGCTCGGCGACGAAGCCGGCCGCGCGGAGCGTCTCGAGAGCCTCGAAGACCGCTTGCGAGCCGGGCGGGTAGAGCGCCGACTGCCGGAACCACTCGTCGAAGGCGACTCCGTAGCTCTCGAGGTCGCGGCGCTGGCGCCCCAGCATCTCTTCCACGGCGCGCCGGGCGATGCGACCGTCATCCGCGCCGTCGAGAAGGGAGCGCGCCTCCGCCTCCGCGAACGAACGGGCGGCGTCGGCCAGGTACTCTCCGGGATATCCGCCCTCGGGGATCGTCCCCGGCCCGGCTCCCAGCCTCTCCTCGAGACGGGCACGCAGGGAGCGTCCCAGAAGATCAATCTGCGTGCCCATGTCGTTCACGTAGAACTCGGTCTGCACGGCGTGGCCGCGCGCGCGAAGACAGCGCGCGAGTGCATCCCCCACGGCGGCGGCGCGCGCGTTGACGACATTCACGGGACCGGTCGGGTTCGCGCTGACGAACTCCACCTGCACCGGCGCCGCCGCGCCCCCGCCCGAAGCGCCGTATGCGAGCCCCTCGGTGAGCGCGGCTTGGACCGAGTGCCACAACGCTTCGCGGCTCAACGTGAAATTGATGAAGCCCGGACCGGCGATCTCGGTCTTCTCGATGAGATCCGGCGGGAGTTCGAGCGCGGCGACGAGCGCCTCGGCCACGGCGCGTGGAGGTTTCTTGGCCGCTCGCGCGAGGATCAGGGCCAGGTTCGAGGAGTGATCGCCGTGGCCGGCCTGGTGCGGCACCGAAATCTCGGCCGCCGGAGGGGCGTCCGAGAGTCCGCTTCGCACTGCCGCGCGGGCCAGGGCCGCCGCCAGCACCTCACTCGTCAATGGTCTCGACGGGCGCATCTCCCCAGAGCCTCTCGAGCATGTAGAACTCGCGCGTCTCCTGGTGGAAGACGTGCACCACGATATCCACGAAGTCGAGCAGGATCCAGCGCCGTCCGGCGTAGCCTTCGCGATGCCACACTCGGACGCCCTTCTCGCTCAGTCCCTCTTCGATCCGGTCCGCGATGGCGCGCACCTGCGTCTCGGAGCGCGCGCTGGCCAGGACGAAGTAGTCGCACACGCTCGAGAGGCCGCTAAGATCGAGGATCTGGACGCCCTCCGCCTTCTTCTCGAGCGCAAGGCGGGCAGCGGCGCGAGCTGTCTCCTGCGGACGCGGGCCGCGTGCGGGACGCGGACCG
>JAGVPR010000399.1 GCA_020052115.1 Candidatus Eiseniibacteriota bacterium | reverse complement strand
GGCTCGGCGGCGTGTCGCCGCGGTGAACGCGGCGGCTCCGCGCGGCTCCGATTGTGCAACCCCGCCGGTCGACCGGGCGTAGGATGAGGGAAGTGCGGCGGGTATTACGGGAATTGCCGCCAAGGAGGATTCGATGCTGGAGCTTCTGGTACTGGCCTCGGTGGTCCTCGCGGGACTTCTCGTCCTCGGCTTCGTCGGGGTCGTCCTGGGGTTCGTCTTCTGGGTGATCTTCCTGCCGTTCAAGATCCTCGGATGGGTGCTGCACGGGGTCGCCGGCGTCGTGATGGGCGCCGTACTCCTCCCGGTGCTCGTCGTGGCCGGCGTTCTGGCTCTCGGCGCCGGGATTCTCGCGCTGGCGCTTCCCCTCGCGCCGGTCGCGGCGCTCGTCTTCCTGCTGTGGTGGCTGATGAGGCGCGGACGGCGGTCCTCGACCCGCGCGACGACGCCGTGATGATCGAGCCCGCCTCCTGAGGCGGGCTTCGGCGCCTCGATCAGCGTTTCCACCCGCCCTGCAAGGAAACACCTCGGCATCTGCTCCCGCAGCAAGATTCTCGTGAGCGATCAACGGGCGGCGCGGGTGCTCACACAATGAGCGCTCCGGAGAACCCGGGGCGATTCACCTCATCTCGACGCGGCATCGGGGCAGAGTAGGGGATCCACTTCGAGGATTCTTCGCGCGACCCGAGTTCGGCCGGCGACGCGAACGGGGGCGCGCCCGGGCAGGAGATTTGTTGCCGGCGCGGGGACCCAATGGTAACTTCGTTGGCGCAATGAGGGACGCCTGCACACGGTCCTCTCACGGCGCCATCGGACGAGGAGCCGGCATCAGCCAGCGAAATCACATGCGCCAGCACGCGCCCGCACCGCCTCGGTGAGCGGGTACGGCAGTGCCGGCAATGAGGAGCCACCACATGACCCGCTCCCGGCTTGTTCCTTTCGTCGCGCTCTTCCTTCTGACCTCGAGCGATGCCGGTGTCGCGGCCGCCGTGCTTTCACCGAGCCTCGAACAGCGGCTCGCGGTGTCAGCTCCGGAGGACGCGCATCCCGTTCTGCTCTTCTTCCGAGAAGACGTGGACCTGACGAACTTCCATGAAGGCCGAGCTGGGGCGCCCGACCTGATCCTCGCCCTCCAGCACACGGCATCGCGGGTGCAAGGCCGCACGCTCCGCTTCCTCACGGTCCAGGAGAAGGCCGCGGACGTGAAGTCGTTCTGGATCAACAACAGCATCTCCTTGCGAGCCACCCGGAGGCTCATCGAGGAATTGGCGACCTTCGATGAGATCGAGAAGATTGACTTCGATGAGCCCGTCGGCTTCCCGGAGCCGGTCGTGACAGCCGACAAGACGCACGCCACGGAGTGGAACATCCCGATGATCGGGGCCGACCAGGTCTGGAACACCCTGGGCCTCGACGGGACGGGGATCGTCGTCGGATCCATGGACACGGGGGTGGACCTCACCCACCCCGCGTTGAGCGGCAAGTGGCGCGGAGGCGCCGATTCATGGATCGACCTGGTCAACGGTCTCCCCGATCCCTATGACGACCATGGTCACGGCACGCACACCATCGGCACGATGGTGGGCGGCGACGGTCCCGGATCCTTCGCGTTTGACATCGGTGTCTGTTACGGCGCCCAGTTCATCTCCGCCAAGGTCCTCGATGAGACCAACTCGTTCAGTGATGCTTCGATCGTGATCGCCGGGGCCCAGTGGATGCTCGATCCGGATGGCGATCCGCTCACCGACGACTTCCCCCACGTCATCAACAACAGCTGGTACTTCTTCAGCGCGATCTACACGGGCTTCCATTCAACGGTCCAGGCGTGGATCGCGGCCGGGATCATCCCCGTCTTCTGCCTCGGGAACGAGGGCCCCAACGCCTCGACGACCCGCCCGCCCGGTTCCTACAACAACTCGATCGGTGTCGGCGCGACGGACGCGTCGGACGTGATCACCTCGTTCTCCTCTCGCGGGCCGACCCCGGGCGGGAGCTTCTTCCCCCCGGACCGCCGGAAGCCCGACCTCTCCGCGCCGGGAGATCTGGTGCTTTCATCCGTTCCGGGCGGCGCATACCAGTACTGGTCGGGAACCTCCATGGCGTCCCCGCACGTGGCCGGAACGGTGGCCCTCATGCTGCAGGCGCACCCCGGACTCACGTTCAGCGAGGTCCTGTCGATCCTGTGTCAGACTTCCGTTGATCGCGGGACGGCGGGATACGATCACGATTATGGATACGGCCGCCTCGATGCCCTCGCGGCCGTCACGGCGGCGAGGGTTGATGTCCCCGTGGCGGCGCCGCCCGCCGCACTGATGCTGTCAGCGGCGCCTAACCCGTTCCAAAGCCGGGTTCGCTTCGCGTTCTCCGTGCCATCCGCGGGCAGGAGCCTTCTCGAGCTGTTCGATCTCCGGGGTCGCAGGGTGCGCGTGTTAGCGGGAAGGGCGGCGGGAGGATCGATCTCCTGGGACGGGCGCGACGAGGGCGGCAGATCGGTTCCGTCCGGCATCTACCTCGCCCGTCTGACCAGCGGAGACAAGAGCCGGACCGAGCGCGTGCTGCGGCTTCAGTGATCCGTCGCACGACGCGAAGACTCGATCGCGGCATCTTCCGGGCCGACCGAAGCTGTCCAGAGCCGGATGAGCCCGCCTTCTGAGGCGGGCTTCGGCGCAACCATCACCCCGGCCCGATTGACACCCTCACACGCGCTGCCCTATCGTCTTCCCATCTCTGTCGGCGCAGCGATAAGCATGCCCACCCGCCTTGGAGGAGTTCATGGACAGGCCCGATGTTCCGAACGATGACAGACAAGTCCCGGCCGCGCCCGCGGGAGGAGTGGAGGCGGCGGTTGACTTCTTGCGCGCCATCGTGACCTCGGACGTGGCCGCGGGCAAGAACGACGGTCGGGTCGTCACGCGCTTCCCGCCGGAGCCGAACGGCCACCTGCACATCGGGCACTCGAAGGCGATCTCCATTGACTTCGGCATCGCCGCGGAGTTCGGCGGGCGATGCAACCTCCGCTTCGACGACACGAATCCCGAGAGAGAGGAAATCGAGTACGTCGAGGGGATCATGGGAGACGTGAGGTGGCTCGGTTGCGACTGGGGGGAGAGCCTCTTCTACGCGTCCGACTACTTCGAACAGCTCTACCGGTGGGCGGAGGCGATCATCCGGAAGGGCAAGGCGTACATCTGCGACCTGACGGCCGACGAGGTCCGTGAGTACCGCGGCACATTGACCGAGCCGGGGCGCGAGAGTCCGTATCGCGGCCGGAGCGTCGAGGAGAACCTCGAGCTCTTCAGAGGGATGCGGGCCGGCGAATACCCGGACGGCGCCCGCACGCTCCGAGCCAAGATAGACATGGCCGCTCCGAACCTGAATCTGCGCGATCCGGTCATGTACCGCATCCGCCGCGCGACGCACCACCGCACCGGAGACGCGTGGTGCATCTACCCGTCGTACGACTGGGCGCATGGGCAGTCGGACGCCATCGAAGGCGTGACGCACTCCCTCTGCTCGCTCGAGTTCGAGGATCATCGGCCTCTCTACGATTGGTTTCTCGACCAGATCGAGCTGCCGCACGGCCGACCGCGCCAGATCGAGTTCGCGCGCCTCAACTTGACGTACACCGTGATGAGCAAACGGAAGCTCCGCGCGCTGGTCGAGGAGGGACACGTCGGCGGGTGGGACGATCCGCGCATGCCGACGCTGAGCGGGCTTCGCCGTCGCGGCTATCCGCCCGAGGCGATCCGCCTGTTCCTGGAGCGGATCGGCGTGGCGAAGAGGAACAGCACCGTGGACATCCGGCTTCTCGATGACACGGTGCGCGAGTACCTGAACAGCCGCACGTCGCGCGTCATGGCCGTGCTCAAGCCGGTGCGCCTGGTCATTGACAATCTCCCCGAAGGGGAGGTCGAGTGGATCGAGGTCGCGAACAACCCCGAGGACCCAGCCGCGGGACTGCGCAACGTGCCGTTCACGCGCGTGCTCTACGTCGAGCGAGACGACTACCGCGATCCGCCGCCGAAGGGCTATTTCCGGCTCTATCCGGGCAATGAGGTGCGGCTCCGCGGCGCCTATCTCGTGCGCTGCACGCACGCGACGTCGGACAGCGAAGGAAACCCGATCGAGATCCACTGCACGTACGACCCGGCATCGAAGGGCACGGCGGCGGAGATCGGGCGAAAGGTGAAGGCGACCCTGCACTGGGTCTCGGCCGAACACTCGCTCGAAGGCGAGGTGCGACTCTACGATCATCTGTTCACCGTGTCGGATCCGGAGGACGAGGGCCACGGCGGCGATTTCCGCTCGTGCGTCAACCCGGCCTCGCTCGAGGCGCTCACCGGATGCCGTCTCGAGCCGAGCCTCTCGGGCGCCGCTCCGGGGGCGCGCTATCAGTTCGAGCGAATGGGGTATTTCTGCGTGGACTCGCGCGATTCGCGCCCAGGCCGCCTCGTCTTCAACCGCACGGTCACGCTCCGCGACACCTGGGCGAAGATCGAGAAAGCGCGTCAGGGCAAGTAGCGCCGTCGCGCCCGCTCCGCTGCGGGAGCGCCGCGCTTGCTCTGTTGCGGATGCGCGCGTGCTCTAGCGGCGCTTCTTGACGAGCCCTTGGCCCACCAAGAAGCCCGCGAGCGATTCCGCGAGCACTTCGTTCCCCTCGGGGTTCAAGTGGAAGTCCACCGGCGCGAGGTGGAGGGCCCTGTCTCCCCCCGCATCGCGGAGCGCCTGGGTGAAGTCGCAGAAGGGAACGCCCTGCGCGAGGCACTGCGTGGCGATCAGATCACGCACCTCGAGCGAGGCCTCCGGATCGTAGATCTGCGGGTAGCAGGGGAAGTACGCGACGACGAGGCGCGCATCGTGTTCCCGGCAGTACGCGGTCACGCGGTCGAGCGCGAGGAGGTAGCTCGTTACGAGCGCCCGCGTCGCTGAGGGCAGAGGCTCCTCTAGGGCGAGCGCGTCCGAGCGGGGGAAGCGGCGGAGGAACTCCCGGATGTTGGCTCCGTAATCGGCGCCCCCGTCGATCCGGTAGCGGTCCATGGAGTCGCGTTCCGCGCTCCGGTACGACCGGAAGCGAAGCCGCAGATACCCATCGAAAACCGCTTCCGCGGCGGCCGAGTTCGTGAGCAGCCATCGGGCCGCGCGGCGCGGGGGCGACAGCGTTCGTTCGAATGCGGGCCCCTTGGCGTCCATCGGCGCCACGGCGAGGTTCTCGAGACTCTTGCCCGCGATCTCGGAGAGGTCGTTCGTGACGAAGGTGAGGACGACGATGTCGGGCTCCAGCTTGATGAAGCTCGCGAGGACGGCGAACTCCTTGTCAATGGACCCTCCGCCCATGCCGGCGTTGATGACCTCGGCCGGGGCGCCGAGCGCGCGAAGATGCTCTTCGAGGCGCCACGGATAGGTGTCGGGGTTGTCCGCGAAGAACCCCTCGGTGACCGAATCGCCGATCATCAGGATTCGCGTGCGGCCCTGCGATTTCCTGAAGGGGATCTCCCGGCTCCGCAACCCGAGCGCGTTCGTCTCCACGGTGTATGCGATCGGCCCCCACGTCATCTGAATCCGCGCGTTCGGGGGATAGATCGAGAGGAAGCGCCCTTTCGGATAGCCCGCGAGCCGGAAAGCTCCTTCGGCGATCAGAAGGATGGCGGCCGTCGAGGTGAGCCAGAAAGCGATGAGCTTAAGCAGCTCGCGGCCTGCCTGCCGGCCTTCACGCGCCTTCACTGCCCTCATGCTGTTCCTCCAACGCGGCCGCCGCGCGTCGCCGATGAGGCTTGATCGCCCTCGCGGGGTCGGCTCAGGATACACGATCGGATCCTCCGGAACCCGAGCCCGGAGCGGCCGCGCACGAGCCCGCTTGACCGCCGCGCCGCCGGGGGCCTAGGGTGCCATCGTGTTCGATGGGGTATTCCATCGGAGGGCCTGACGTGCGTGTCGCCTCGATCGTGGCGTGGTTGCTCTTTCCTCTGGCCGCTCTGGCCGGTCCGCGGCTTCCCCTTTCGTCCGCGCGGCCGGATTTCGCGGCCCTGGCAGACTCGGCTGCGCCCCGGACCATCGAGGACCGCCGCTGGCTTCACGCGCACCCCGAACTCTCGCTCCGCGAGCGGGCCACGCAGCGGTTCCTTCGTGACCGGCTCTCGGAGATCCCGGGCGTGGAGCTGATCGAAGGGGACTGGGGCACAGGGCTCGTGGCGATTCTGCGCGGCGCTCGGCCGGGCGGGATCGTCGCCTATCGGGCGGACATAGACGGGCTGCCGCTCGTGGAGACCACGGGGCTCCCGTTCGCCTCTACCGTGCGCGACACTCTCGACGGTCGCGAGGTCGGCGTGATGCACGCGTGCGGTCATGATCTTCACGCGGCGGTCCTTCTCGGCACCGTGCGCGTGCTCTCATCTGTGCGCGGGAGAATGCCGGGATCGGTGCTCTTCCTGCTGGAGCCGGCGGAGGAGGTGGGAGCGGGCGCGCGGCTTCTGCTCGATGCCGGGGTTTTCGCCGACGGGCGCAAGCCCGAGGCGATCTTCGCGCTGCGCGACCATCCGACGATCTCCTTCGGGCAAGTGGGCTATTGCCCGGGATGGTCCGCCGCGAGCGTGGACGAGTTCCGCATCCGCGTGCTCGGCAAGGGAGGCCACGGCGCCTATCCGCACAGGGCGATTGACCCGGTACTCATCGC
>JAGVPR010000193.1 GCA_020052115.1 Candidatus Eiseniibacteriota bacterium | reverse complement strand
TGACGGCGTAGGTGAAGGCGCGATAGGCGTGCTCGGCGCCGTCTCCCCCGAAGCCGACGTGGATGCTCCAGGGGGTGAAGATGTCGCGGCCGGAGACGCGGCGGACGGATCCCACCTCGACCATGGCGTTGGTGAAGCCGTGGCGGAGGATCTCCTCCATGCAGAGATCGGTTTCGTAGCCGCGGGCGATGCGGCGGAGGTCCAGCTGCATCCGGTCGCTCTTGAAGGAGAGGGCATGCGCCGCGGGGTCCAGGCGGATCCGGCGCCAGTCGCGCTGCGTGAACCAATTTTTGGGGGAGGGGCCGGCGATGTCGTACCAGCCCTCCGTCCGCGCGGCGATCTCGACGGCGCGGAGCAGTGGTACGGGCGCGCGCTCGAGGCCGAGCCGCGAAGCGAGGACGTGCTCTCGAACATGGGCACGCTCGCGGAGCGCCGCGGCGACCTCTCGTCCGCCGAGAAGTTCTACCGCGCCGCCCTTGCGGCCAGCGAGTTCTCCTACGCGACGAAGGCCGATCTAGGGCTCGTGTTGCTCCGGCAGGGGCGGACGGCGGAGGCGCGTGAGGAACTGGAAGCGGCAGCGCCTCATCTGAAGTCGAAGGCCGAGGTCTGGGGCAACCTGGCGCTGGCGCGCGAGCGGACCGGGGATGCGGCGGAGGCCGCGGAGGCGTTTCGGGAGATGCTCGCCCTGGAGCCCGGGAACGTCCGCGCGCGGGAAGGACTGGCGCGCGTGGGAGGGACACCGTGAACGGGTTCCTCGCTCTCGATCGCTCGATCTTCTTGCTGCTGAACGGGCGGTGGGTCCATCCCTGGCTCGACCGCTTCTTTCCCTACCTGACGGACCTGGACCACTTCACTGTGCTGCTTGCAGCCGTGTGGATTGCGCTGCTCGCGTTCGGGGGGGCGAAGGGGCGGCGCGCCGCGCTTCTGGTGGCGCTCGCGCTCCTGGTGACCGACCAGCTGGTCAACGAGGTCGTGAAGCCCTGGGTGGGCCGCCCGCGCCCGTGCATCGCCGTGGAGGAGGCGCGAGTGCTGGTCAAGTTCGCGAGGTCTCCATCGTTTCCGTCGTCACATGCCGCGAATATCACTGCGGCCATGACGGTTCTCGCCTACTTCTACCGCCGGTGGACCCCGCTCTTGGCCTCGCTCGCATTCCTCGTGGGGTACTCGCGGATCTACGTGGGCGTGCACTATCCGCTCGACGTCTTCGCGGGGAGCGCCTTCGGATTCGCCGTTGCCGCTGGCGCCGTGGCCGCCGGACCGGGGATCGAGAGGGGGCTGGTTCGGTTGCGGGAGCGGATTCGGGCGAGGCGCGGGCGGGAGCGCGTGTTATAGTGAACGCCTGCCGGGGTGACAAGACGGCCGCTCGTCCAGAGGACTCGCGGCAGAGGCGCGGATCCATGCTGAAGCCCCTTCTCGTGTTGCTCTTCGTGATCTCTGCGGCGCCGGCTTGCGCGCTGGGCATTCCCCCCTCGCTGATCGAGGAACTCGAGAAAAGCGGCCGGTGGCCTGCGCTGGCCTCGATCCTCGACTCCGCGAGAGAGCGCGGCGTGGCCGACCGTGAAAGATCGGTCTCGCTCTGGCTCGGTCCCAACTACAACCTTCGGGGCCGGCTGCCGGATCGAGTGGTCGTGCTGCTCGTTGACTTTCCTGACAAAGGCGCCGACCGCGGCACCTTCACCCGCTCCTGGTACTCGAACCTCCTGTTCAGCGCCGGCCAGACGGCCACGGGCAGCTTCCGCGATTACTACCGGGAGATCTCCTACGGCGCGTTCGACGTCACCGGCATGGTGTCGGGCTGGTACGTGATGCCGCAGCCGCTCGCTTTCTACACCGGCGGCGAGTACGGCCTGGCCCAGTATCCGGTGAACGCGCAACGGCTGGCGGAGGATGCCATCCGGGCGGCAGACGGCGACGTGAACTTCGCGCTCTTCGACAACGACGGGGCCGACGGGCTTCCGGACTCGGGGGACGACGACGGAGTCGTGGATGCCGTACTCGTCGTTCACGCCGGGCCGGCGGCCGAACACACGGGATCGCCGGGCGACATCTGGTCGCACCAGTGGTCGGTGCACGAGACGGTCGGCGTGGACGGCGTCCGCGCCGGCCTGTACTGGACCGTGCCCGAGGACGCGCGGATCGGCGTCATCTGCCACGAGTTCGGCCACATCCTCGGCCTGGGAGACCTCTACGATGTGGACTTCGACGGCGCGGGGCTCGGATGGTGGTCGCTCATGGCCTATGGAGCCTGGTCCGGCGCGGGCATGACGCCTCCTCACCCGGATGCGATGTCGCGCGTGCAGCTCGGCTTCGTGACCCCGATCGTCCCGGATCGGAATCTCGAATCGGTCTCGATCCCGCCGGTCGAAGGTGCGCCGGTCATCTACCGTCTGTGGACCAACGGAGCCGGCGGGCACGAGTACTTCTTGATCGAGAACCGCCGGCGCACGGGGTTCGATGCGTCCGTCCCGTCCGAGGGCCTTCTCATCTACCACGTGGACGAAACGGTGCCGACGAATTTCGATGAGGAGCACTACCGGGTCGCGCTCGAGCAGTCGGACAGCCAGCATCATCTAGAGCTAGGTTTCTGGCACGGCAATCTGGGCGACGCGGGTGATCCATACCCGGGGATCCTGCGGCGCATCGAGTTTTCAGCGGCGAGCGATCCCGCGAACCGCGCCTACAACCGCACGCGAACCGGAGTCGCGGTGCGGCACATCAGAACGAACGGGACGACGATCGTCGCGGACCTCGAGACGTTTGGCGTCCCCGCGGTCGAGCCGATCGGCGTCGTGCTGGATGATGCGGACGGCGATGGGTGTCTGGCGGCGGGCGAATCGGGAAGCGTGGCGGTGCGAGTTCTGAATGCGGGGGAGGCCGGAGGTCCGTGGGAGGCGGAGATCGAGTCGCTCCATCCGGCGCTCGCTTTCGCGCCGGGGGCGGTCGGGGTGCCGGCGATGACCGCGGGGCCGTCGGAGGCGGTGAGTGCGGGGCTGCCCGTGCAGGCGATCGAGGGCGCCTCGGGGACTGCCTCGATGACGGTGCGTCTCCGCGAGGCGGGACGGGTCGTTTCCGAGCGTACCTTCACGCTGTCTCTGGAGGCGGCGCCGGAGCGGGTGGACGGGGTGGATGACCGGGACGGATGGACGGTGGATCCCGGCGGCGCCGGCGCGCTCTGGGTGCGGACGATCGGAGACGGCCGGGCGATCTGGAAGCTGCGGGGCGGATACGGCCCCCAGGCCGAGGCTGCGCTGACCAGCCCGGTCTTCGCCGCGCGGCCCCAGTCCGTGATGCGCTTCGCGTACCGTGCCGCGCTTCCGGGGCCCGAAGGGACGGCCGCCGACGGCGTGGACGTCGAGGGGTCGCTGAACGGCGGACCGTGGGCGCCGCTTGATCCGGTGTCGGCCGAGGAGTACCCCGTGCCATCGAATCCAGCGACGCCGCTCACGGACCGCGAGGCCCTCTCGGACACGACCGCCACGTGGATCAACGCGGTCTACGCGCTCGGCGAAGGCGGCGCGTGGGCGATCCGTTTCCGTTTCGGGAGCGACGCGATCGTGAACGGCGGCCTCTTCGAAGTGGATTCGCTGAGTGCCGGAACCGGGCTCACGGCTGCGAGCCCGCGCGTCTTCTGCCGGCGATCCTCGGGCACCGTCCGCATCTTCGTGTTCGTGGAAAGCCCGGAGCGTTACGCGGGCGCGGCGTTTCTGCGGCGCGATGGACGCTCGCCGGATACTGCATTCCGCAGGCTGCACGAAGGATGGCTGCCGGTTGACGAGCGCCGCATCGAACGTGTGGACGAGGGGGTCCGCGGCGACGTTTTCTATCGCGTTGACTTGCTCCTTCGAAGCGGCGGCCTCGAGACGATCGGCCCCTTCTCGCCGGAGGGCGAGTCCTCGCCGGCGCGCCTGCTCTTGATGTCGCCGAACCCGTTCCGGGGCGCGGTTCGCCTCGCGTTCGACGCGCCTGACGGAACCTATCGGCTTTGCGTCTTCGACGTGTCGGGGCGCGAGGTGGCGGAGATTGCTTCGGGCGCCGGGGCGCGCACGGGCGAGGCGTTCTGGAACGGTCTCGATCGCAAGGGGCGCCCGGCGGGCGCCGGACTCTACTTCTTCCGTCTCGAGTGGCCCGGCGGCTCGACGGCCGTCCGTGCGGTGAGGTTGCCATGAGGTTCGTGCTGGCGACGGCGGTGGCGGTGTGCCTT
>JAGVPR010000395.1 GCA_020052115.1 Candidatus Eiseniibacteriota bacterium | reverse complement strand
AGGGTCGCGGCGACCGCGGCCCCCATGGCGCGCCCCCCGGTCATCGGTAGAGCATGACCTCGGTCGCCTTGATCACGGCCGTGGCCTCCTGTCCCTTGCGCAGTCCCAGGCGGCGCGAGGAACGGTCGGTGATGACGGCGCTGATTTCCTGCCCGTCCTTGAGCCGGAGCACGACCTCGCAGAGCAGTCCGTCCGTTCGAAGCGAGACGATGGTGCCGATGAGCTGGTTCCGGGCGCTGAGGCCTTCGATCCGGGGCGCGCCCCGGATCGGGCGCGGCGTCTCGGCCGGCTCCGGCCCGAGGAGGCGGCGGATGGCTGCGAGGTCGGAGCCCGAATACGACCGCCAGCCCCGGCGGTCTCGGCGCGGCTGGGGGATCTTGCCCGCGCGCTCCCACAGATAGAGGGTCTTCGGCGAGACCCCGAGGAGGCTGCAGACTTGGGTGCGCGTCCAGCGGGCAGACATGAAGCGAGTGTAGCTCGGGTTACCCGGTCAAATCAAGTATGACCGGGTAGTCTGCCGGGCTGGCGCCTTCGGACCAAGGCGCGGGGCGCAGCCGAGGGACCGGGTAGCAGGATAACAAGCTCCGGATATGCGAGGCCGGGCACGCCCCGCCGGCGACGGCAGGGCCGCATCCAATGCCGCGACCGGCGCGGCCATCGCCTCAATCTCGAGGAATCAGGGTCCGCTTGACCTGCCGCCGACCTGAAGCTAGGATTCGAAACACGCCGATCCTGAGCGAGACGCGCTCGGATCGAGCGCCGCCTGCCGCTCCTTCGGGCGCCATCGAATCGCGTGAACGCCGGCGAGAGTGCGATCGGCGACCGCTGCATCCGTGAGTGCGAAGGAAGCAGCCCCATCAGAGAAGGAGGACCGCTTGATGAGCAGATCGTTGCGCTTTCTGACCGTCGCAGGTGTCCTGCTGTCCCTCGTCGTCTTCGTGATGGCCTGTTCGGACGACGACAAGAAGCCGACAACCCCCACCGACACGACACCGCCGTCCGCGATCTCCACGCTCGCCACGGGGGCCGTGACTTCGAGCTCGGTCGTGCTGAGCTGGACATCTCCGGGTGACGACAACGCAACGGGGACCGCCAAGCAGTACGACGTCCGTGTTTCCACCGCGACGATCACCGAGGCGAACTTCGCGGCGGCGTCGCAGGTCACGGGTGAGCCGACCCCGACGGCCGCCGGCAGCTCGCAGACCATGACGGTGAGCGCCCTGTACGCCAACACCCCGTATTACTTCGCGATGAAGGCCGCGGATGAGGCGGCCAACTCGTCGGCGATCTCGAACGTTGCTCAAGCGACGACGGCTGTGTCCAACGACACGACGAAGCCGACCGCCATCGCGAACCTCGCCACGGGCGCGGTCACGCCGAGCTCGATCGTCCTGACCTGGACCGCCACCGGCGACGATGGATCCACGGGCACCGCGTTCCAGTACGACATCCGTTACTCGACCGCGATGATCACGGATGGGAACTTCGCGACGGCGACGCTTGTCACCGGCGAGCCGGCTCCTGGCGCTGCGGGCGCCGCGCAGACGATGACCGTGACAGGTCTCTTGGCGAATACGCCGTATTACTTCGCCGCGAAGGCTTCGGATGAGGTCCCGAACTGGTCGGATCTCTCGAACGTGCCGACGGGGACGACCTCGAACACGGTGGACACGACGAAGCCCGCCGCGATCACGAACCTGGCGGGCACCGCCGTGAGCGGTTCGGAGGTGGATCTCACCTGGACCGCTCCGGGTGACGACGGCGCCACGGGCACGGCGCACGAGTATGATATCCGCTACTCGACGTCCACAATCACCGCGGGGAACTTCAACTCGGCGTCACAGGTGTCGGATGAGCCCACGCCGGCGGTCGCCGGAACGCTCCAGGGCGTGGCGGTTACCGGGCTGACGGCCGACACGCCATACTACTTCGCGATCAAGACGGAGGACGAGGCGAGCAACACATCGGACATCTCGAACGTTCGCCAGGTGCGGACGCTCGTGACCTCATCAGCGCCTCCCACGCTCACCGTGCCGGACTTCCCGGACACGGTCTGCATCACGAGCTCGGACCAGTATGCGATGATCGCCGAGGCGATGATCCAGGGTCAGCTCTTCCTCGCGAACTGGGCCGCCATTCTCTCATCGGCTCTCTTGGCCCCGCTGCAGGCCGCCACCTGGGATCAAACCGGTAATTGCTGGGACTACGCCTACACTTACGCGGGTTGCACCTGGGCCTACAACGTGTGTCTGACCGGAACGGAGTACGAATACACAGTGGCGTTCGATGGCCCGTGCGGCGGTGATGTCTACGACAACTGGGTCGCGTTCCGGGCGGTCGTTGACTACACGGTCCGCTCCGGGTCCTATTACATGTACGACACCAACACGACGAACATCATGTCGGCGTGGCTCTCGACCTGGGCCGCGGACCAGAACTCGGGCACGACCACGTTCTACGACGGCGATCCCCTGAGCGCGCCCATATCCTCGACGATCAGCTGGTCGCGTTCCGCGGACCACAACACCTACGACGTCACCTACATCGTCCCGGAAAGCGACAAGTGGGAGTCGCACCTGGTGCAGAATCCGTGCTCCGGCCTCGTTCGCGGCTACTTCTGGGACTCCGACACTCAGGCCTGGTGGAAGGAGACCGAGATTTCCTGGAGCGACGCGAACACCGGATACTGGGACACCTACGACCAGACCGGCGCCGTCATCGAGCATCACGAGTGGTAGATCGGAAGTCGCGGTGGGAAAGGGCGGCCCTCGAGGCCGCCCTTTCTTTTTCGGCGCGACCGGTTTCTCCGCGCCTCAGTGGTTCTTGTCGGGCGGGGCGATGAGACGATAGAACTCCGTCCTTCGGTCGGCGAGGACGTCGTTTCGCGCCGTGGCGCGCTTGTCGTCGGCCTGCGCGGGATTCACCTCGACGACCCCGACGGCTGTTACCGCTTCCGGCGCGTCCGCCAAGACGGCGCCGTCCGGGGCGACGATCCGGCTTCGCCCCGTGAACGTGAGTTCGGAACCGTCGTCCGCCCGCTCGGTCCCGATGCGGTTCGCCGTCACCGTGAACACGCGATTCTCGATGGCCCGCGTCACCATGGCCGACTGGCAGAAAGGCATGACGAGATTCGATGGGTGGGCGATCACCTGAGCGCCGCCGAGCGCGAGCGTTCGCGCGGCTTCGGGAAAACGCCAGTCGAAGCAGATCATGAGGCCGACACGCGCTCCCCCGAGCGCGACCACGGGGAAGCCGAGATCGCCGGGATCGAACCACTCCTTCTCGCGGTCGAACAAGTGGATCTTGCGGTAGACGGCTTGAACCCCGCCGCGATCCACGCCCACGGCGGAGTTGAAGATCCTCCCGTCCGGCGCGCGCTCGGCGAGTCCCGCGACGAGAGCGCTCCCGCTCCCGCGCGCGAGCCGAATCAGCGCCTGCGTCGTGGGGCCGTCGGGCACCGGTTCGGCGAGACGCGCAGCCTCAGCACGGCTGCCGAAGAGATAGCCGACCGCGAAGAGCTCCGGCAGAACCCAGAGATCCGGCGCCCCCGCCGCACGCAGCGCGCGCTCGAGCGCGCGGAGATTCTCCTCCCTGTCGCCGTAGGCGGGGTGATTCTGGATGAAGCCGATTCGCATGACGAGCCGCCTAGAGTACGGTCTGCAATAGACCCCAGATGCCGAGGCCCAGAGCCGAGAGCGAATCGCCCGCGATCAGCCCGCCTCCGACCAACGACGTCGTGCTCATGTCCTCCGGCAATTCCTCCTGCCCGGGCTTGCGCGGCATGCGGGCCGCGAGCGTGTTCGTGAGCGCGGTGAAAACGCTCCCGCACGCGAACCACGCGCTCACCGCGTAGTTCACGAAGCCTCCGAAAGACGAGGCATACGGGCTCGCGAGGATCGTGCAGTCGAGCACGAGATCCGTGGTCCGCCCGGCCGAGGTCTTGGTCACCCACGCCTTGTAGCCCTCGCGGCTCTTGATGGCCTTGCGGAGCCCCTCGATCGTGATGCCTAGAGCGATCCCCAGCAGCAGCGCGATCGTCACCTTCGGGTTCGGGTTCGCGATCCCCTCGAGGGCCCCGACGAACTTGAACGTCATCGCCGATTGCCACTTCTCGATCCCGGGCGCGTCCGGGTGCGCGTACTGATTGGTCGCGAGGATGGGGTAGGCCTTCATGAAGAGCCTCGCGAGCACGACCGCCAGGATCGAGCCCATCGTCACGCCGATCACCTGATATCGGAACTGGATCGAGCGGTTCGTGCCCAGGCGCCATCCGGTCGAGCGATCCTGCTGCATGTCGCAGCCGACCGCCGTCGAGACGAGGAGGATCGCCGCGCACATCAGGCCGATGATCGGGCTCTTGAGACCGATCGCCGCCAGGATGAACACGGTGATGACGAAGGCGCTCGATATCGGGTTGCTGTCCGAGATCCCGAGCGAGATCCCATTGATCATGAGGAAGACGAAGACGAGGCCGACGGCCGCCAGGACGAAGAGGAGCGGCAGCTTGAGGATCGCCACGGCCGTGATGACCACCGCGAGCGCCCAGAACGCGACCCAGATGCCGAGGAAGCGCTTGTCGGTGCGTTTCCAGTCCTCGGCCGGCGGCGAGATCTTCCCCTTCGATTCACGGAAGGTGCGCGCGGCCGCGACGGCGAGCAGCGACATGTCCACGATGGCCGCGCCGAGGATCATCCCCAGCGCCGCGATGAACGCGATCTTCCGGAACGGATCCGCCGGGCCGAGCCACCCGGTCGCCCGCAGCCACGGGGTCATCAAGTAGCCGATCGTCCCGACGAACACGGCAGGGATTCCGATCCGGATGCCGACGATCATCCCGGCGCCGAGCGTCGAAGCCGAGAACGAAGTCACGGCGATCGGCCGCACCAGGGTCGCCGCGAGGCCGCCGGCGAAGCCGGCCAGAGTCCCGCCGCCCAGCTTCGTGATCGAGGTCTTGAGGATCCGGATGTCGGTCAGCGCGCGGAGGATGTTCGCGACCGCGAACCCCGACGGGAAGGAAAGTTGCATCCGGTCCACCAGGATCGGGGTGTAGAGCATCCCGACGCCGACGCCGAGCATCCCGATGCAGAGCAAGTAGAGTGAGAGCTGCCACACCGGCGGCTCCTGGAGTCCGAGCCATGTCATCGCCTGGATCAGCACCGCCATGCCCGAGAGGCTGGCGACCGAGGCGGCCATCGTCTGCATGTAGTTCGCGCCGTGCTTTCCCTCTGCGCCGTAGCCGTAGGTCACAACGCTGCCGAGGATGCCCGCCAGAACCTGTCCTCCCACGAAGAAGCCGAGGGAGAAATTCATGTAGGCGGCGGTGATCCCCCCGAGCGGGCCCAGGATGAAGATGGCGATAACCCCGAGGAGGATGTGGTATCCGGGTGAGTCAATCGGGGGGAGCCAGCGCCGGAAGCCGGTCCGCATTTCCATGGCGGGCTCCACGGGCGACGAAGTTTTTCGATCCGGTCCGTTCATTGCCTCGACCTCCCCACTGGGTGATCGCCGCTTCCGACAAGTTGGCGGCGATGATACCACCGCCGCCGATCGCTGCGGGCACGGTAGGGCCGAGTCCCGCCGATGTCAACGCCAGTGCACCCGCTTCGACGCCCTGCTAGAATCCGCCGGACGCCATGAGAACGAATCGCCCCCTGGTCGTGACCGCACTCTTCCTCAGCGTGTTCATGGCCGCCATGGAGTTCACGGTCGTCTCCACGGCGATGCCCACCGTCATCGGCGACCTCGGCGGAATACAGCTCTACTCGTGGGTCTTCACCGCTTACATGCTCGCCTCCACGGTGACGGTTCCGATCTTCGGCAAGCTCGCCGACCTTCGCGGCCGAAAGCCGGTCATGCTCTTCGGCCTCGCGCTCTTCCTCATCGGCTCCATGGCGAGCGGCCAAGCACGCTCGATGCCGCAGCTCATCGTGTTTCGCGGGCTCCAGGGCCTCGGCGCGGGGGCCATGCAGCCGATCGCTCTGACCATCGTCGGCGACATCTTCAGCGTCAAGGAGCGCGCGAAGATGCAGGGGCTGTTCGGCTCCGTGTGGGGTTTCGCCGGGCTCATCGGCCCGTTGCTGGGCGGATTGATCGTGAACCACCTCTCGTGGCGATGGGTGTTCTACGTCAATGTGCCGTTCGGCCTCGCGTCGGCGGCCGTGCTGATCGTCTCGCTGCACGAGGACATCGAGAGGCATCGTCACGCGCTCGACTGGGGAGGCGTGTCGCTCTTCACGGTGGCCTGCGTCGCGCTCCTCCTGGGCGCGCACGGCCACGAGATGGCGGTTGTCGGCCTCCCGGTCGCGCTCATCGGCTTCGTCCTGTTCTTCATCGTCGAACGCCGCTCGCCCGAGCCGATCCTTCCGCTCGAGCTGTTCAGGCGACGCATCATGGCGGTCTCGAGCCTCTCCGGCGCGCTGGTCGGCGCGACGATGATGGCCTCGGTCACGTACATCCCGCTGTTCGTGCAGGGAGTTCTCGGGCGGTCTCCGACGGAGGCCGGGGCCACGCTCACGCCTCTCGTCATCGGGTGGCCGCTTGCGAGCGCCATCGGGAGCCGTCTCACTCTGCGTTCCGGTTTCCGTGTCTTCGTGTGCGGCGGGCTCGCCATCGTCGCGGGAGCGAGCTTCTTCATGGCGTGGGCCCTCAGCCGGACGACCGGTCTGGCGCTTCCGCGGCTCGCGATGGGCCTCATGGGGGTGGGCATGGGGTTCGCGAACGTGGCCATCCTGCTCGCCGTCCAGACGAGCGTCGAGTGGGAGCAGCGGGGGATTGCCACGGCCAGCACGATGTTCTTCAGAATCATGGGGGGCACCGTCGCGATCGGCGTGCTGGGCGCGCTCCTGGCCTCGAGCCTCTCGGCCGTGCACTCGGCACCGGTCGGGGCGGCGAACGAGCTTCTCGGTCCTCAGCACGGACGCGGGCTGCCTCCGGAGGTGCTCCAGCCGCTGGCGGAGGCGCTGCGCGGGAGCCTCCTGTCCATCTTCTGGCTCATTGCTGCGATCGCGGTCCTCGCCTTCATCTCCTCGCTCTTTTTCCCCGCGGTGCGCGCACCGAAAGAGCCGCAGGAGGGCGGCGGCGCTGCCGAGGCCTCGGGCGCGCTCGGTCGCAGCCGGCCGGCGGGGCTGAGGCCATGAGCCTGGGAATCGAAACGGTCGGCTGATATCCTCCCGGGCTGGGTCCCGGGCTCGAGGAACTCCGATGGACGTATCGCTTCGAAAGGTCGTGGCCGCGGTGCTCGTCGTCGCCGGGCTGGCAACGCTCTGCGTGGTGCATCTCTCGGGGAATCCGATACCGGGCTATGGCCTCCGTCGTTCGCCGGAGGCGGCGCGTCAGGAGTCGAGCCTGGCGCAGATTGACCGCCTCGCGGCGTCCGCCGTAACGGGCGAGGGGAACGTCTTCCTCGAGTTTCGCGGGTTCGACGGCAACGTCCCCTTCGACGAGCAGTTTATGAGCATGGTCTATTACCGCGCCGTGAACGCCGCGCATCCCGTCCGTGTCTTCGTTGCGCGCCCGACCGATGTCGTCAACAACGGCGCGGGCATCACTCGGGCGGCCTTCACGCCGGACGGGGCGTGGTTCAATGACCACGACGTGCGTTCCATCGTGACGTTCTCGCGGGATTCCTCCGGCGGCATCCGCAGCAACGTGCAGCGGATCGGTGCCGGGGCCGCGGTGCCGCGCGAGGTGGGGAACCCCCCGTGATGAACGCCGGGAGCGCCGCCTACGTCGCCATCGTGATCCTCCTCGGTTACGCCGTCCTCTCGGCGATCGCTGGCCCGAGGCGCGCCGGTCTCTGGCAGACGCTCGGGCTGAGCGCGGCTCTCGGGGCGGGCGGCATGGGCCTCGTGCTCTTCTGGATCTCGCTCGCGGGAGCGGCGCCGTCGCGCGCCGTGCTGGCCGCCGTGGCGGCAGCCGTTCTGGCGGCGCTGGCATTCATGATCCGGAAGCGTCGGCTCATCAGGCCCATCGCGCGTCCCGCGGATCTCGCCGCCAAGGATCTTGCCGCGATCGCGCCGGCCCTCATCGTCGCGGCGCTGACGATCGTCGTGGCCGTGCGGGCGCACCGCTCCCCGGGCGTTGAATGGGATGACTGGGCGATCTGGGGGCTCAAGGCGAAGGTGCTCGCGCACGAACCGCTGTCGCCCGTGCCGGCGTACTTCCAGGACCTGTCGCTCAGCTACAGCCATCTCGACTATCCGTTGCTCCTGCCGTTCCTGAACGCCGGGCTCTACCGGGCCGCCGGGCGCGCGGACGCCCGCTCCGCCGTCGTCCTTCTTCCTTTCTTCTACGCCACCCTCGCGCTGGTCGTCTACGCCGCGCTTCGCTGGAAACTCGACCGATGGCGCGCCGGCGCGGTGACAGCCCTGCTCGCCGGCATGCCGGCCATGGTGCGTTGGGCCGGCGCGGGAATCGCCGATGTCCCGCTGACGCTCTTCTATGCCGGCGGCATCGCCTTCGCGGTCCGATGGTCGGACGAGCGCCGGCGTGAAGACCTGGCCCTGGCGGCGCTCTTCGCGGTGTACACGGCCTTCACCAAAGCCGAGGGACTGCCGCTCGTCGTCGTCACGGCCGCAGTCCTCGCGGTCCTCGGGCTCAGGCCGCTTCGGCTGCAGGCGCTGGCCGGCGCGGGGGCATTCGTCACGGGCGTCGTACTGCTCCATCTGCCGTGGATCTTCTGGAGCCGCGGGCTTCCGCGCACGCACGAGGACTACGCCTCGAAGCTCACGCTCGAAGGCATCGCGGCGAAGCTCCCGCGGCTCGGACACGACGTATTGCCTACCATGACGGCGCAGGTTTCCGCATACAACGCGTGGGGCGGGCTCTGGGCGCTCCTCGTTGCGATCGCGGCGCTGGGGTGGCGGGGGTTCGCACGCCGGCACGTGGCCGGTCTGTGGATGCTGCTTCTTCTCCATCTGGCGGTCATCGCGCTCGTCTACGTGATCACGCCCTGGGACCTCCGCACGCTCTTCGCGATGTCGCTGGACCGCGTGCTGCTGCACGTCACGCCGGCCGCCGCTCTCCTCATTGGATACCACTGGGCCGAAGCGAGGGCGGAGATGCCGCGGACGGCCGGCGTCGGATCCCACCGGGAGGAAGACCCATGAAGCGCCTCGAGAACCGCATCGCCTTCGTGACCGGAGCCAGCAGCGGGATCGGCCGATCCATCGCCTGCGCCTTCGCCGCCGAGGGGGCTCGCCTCATCCTGTGCGCCCGCCGCGTGGAGCGAATGGAGGCTCTGGCGGCCGAGCTCGAGGCCGCGCACGGCGCCGACGTGCGCTGCCGCCGGCTCGACGTGCGCGATCGAGCCGAGGTCGAGCGGATGATCGCCGAGATCCCGCCGAATTGGGCCGAGATAGACATCCTCGTGAACAACGCAGGGCTCTCGCGCGGGCTCGACAAGCTCCACGAGGGGCTGGCCGACGACTGGGACGAGATGCTCGATACGAACGTGAAGGGGCTCCTCTACGTGAGCCGCGCCGTGCTGCCGGGCATGGTGAGGCGCGACCGAGGGCACGTCGTCAACATCGGCTCGATCGCGGGGCGCGAGCTGTACCCGGGCGGGAATGTCTACTGCGCGTCGAAATTCGCGGAGCGGGCCATCAGCAAGGGGATGATGATTGACCTCAACGGGACGAACGTCCGCGTGACGACGGTGGACCCGGGGCTTGTCGAGACGGAGTTCTCCCTCGTGCGCTTCCACGGCGACGCGGCCCGCGCGGCGAAGGTCTATACGGGCGTGGATCCGCTCACGCCCGACGATATCGCGGACGCCGTGCTCTACGCGGTCACGCGGCCGCAGCACATGAACGTCGCGGAGATGGTGATCCTGGCGACGTGCCAGGCGGGGACGACGTATGTGAGCCGGAAGGGGTAGGCCGGAAATCCGCCGGGCGGGGTCGCAGGGAAGCGAGCGTGCTATAGTAGGGCGCAATGGATTCGACAAGCCTCCTAAACGGGCGAGGACCGGCGCTCGGGCGTCAGGTCTCGCGTGGTTCTCATGTCAATGCCGCCCGCTAGGCAGGGCGAGATCCTCTTCGTGGCATCTTCTCCTCAAGAATCGATGCCCGCGCCCGTCTGGTGGGAGCGGCAGATGAGCGGGCCGGCCCCGCCCTCGAGACCACTTCGGCTGTTCATCCTGCACCAAGATCGAGATCGATACCCGACGGCGATACAGGTGTACTGCACCGAGTTTCCGAAGCGCGGGCACGAGGTCACGTGGGTGGCTTCTGAGATTGGGGAGCGGGACGTCGTCTTGGTTCGCGAGGTCGGGAGACTTCGAGCGATTCGCTCGATCCGCCGCCCGGATTGCATCCATCCATGGGCGCCAGCCGCAAAGCTCGTGAACCGCTGGATCAAGCTCCGGCACTTCCTCCGGCGATGGCGGCTCGCCTGGCGACTCACAGGGAGGGAGCGCTTCGACGCGGTGCAGGCCCGCGACATGCTGGACCAGGCCATCATCGCCTGGTCGGTGGCCAGGCTGAGGCGGACATCCTTCACGTTCCAGCTCGACGGAATGCACTTCGAGGGATGGCTCTGCATGCCGTGGGGGCGCGGCCTTCGTCCGAAGCTCATGAGGCTCGGATGGCGCGTCCTCATCCGCGTGCGCGACGCCCTCATCCGGCGGGCCGATCTCCTCTTCGTGCTTACCGAGGAGATGCGAAAACTCTACATCGCCAAGGGGGTTCGACCCGAGCGCTGCATCGTGTTCCCGGTCGGCACGGGCCCCGCGTTTCTCGACGCGCCCGACGAGCGCGTCCGGATGCGCGAGGAACTGGGCGTCGGCGAGACGCCCGCCGTGGTGTACCTCGGGAACATCGCGCCGCCGCGCGAGGCCGGCTTCATCCTCGAGATCCTCGGTGAGATCGCGCGCCGCCGACCCGATGTCCGCATCCTGCTTCTGAGCCAGAACAGCAACGAGCTGGATGCGCTGCTCGATTCCTACGGCTTGCGCCCGGCGATCGCCTGCTGCCGGGCCGTTCCTTACGAGGACGTGCCGCGCTATCTGGCGGCCGCCGACGTGGGCATCTACCCGATCCCGGTGGACGTGCCGTTCGCTCTCCACACGACGATGTCGCCGCTCAAGGTGGCCGAGTATCTGGCGACCGGGGTTCCCGTCGTCGCCTCGCCGGTGCCCGAGGTGTGCGAGCTCCTCGCGGCCTCCCGCTCCGGGGTCATCGTGGAGAACGGCAAGGATGAGTTCGCGGAGGCCGCCATCCGGCTGCTCGACCGTCCCTCCGAGGCGAGAGAGATGGGCCGCCGCGGCCGCGAGTACATCCGGACGTACAAGAGCTTCGCCGTTCTCGCCGAGGTCGTCGAGCGCGCCTACCTCTCGCGGCGACCGGCATGAGCACACTTCGCAGAGCGACGCGCAATCTCGGTCTTCTCTCCTCGGCCCAACTCGCGGGGCGGATCGTCGGCCTCTTCGTGTCGGCCCTCGTCGCGAGGCATCTGGGGCAGGCCGGGTTCGGACATTTCCAGCTCAGCATCAGCTTCCCCGCCCTGTTCGGGATCCTCGCTCGTCTGGGCGTAGGGCCGATCCTCGTGCGCGAGCTGGCGGGCCGGCCTTCGCACGGCCCGCGCTACGTGAGCACCTCGATCGTTATGGTGACGGCACAGGGCGTGGTCACGGTTGCCGTCGTCAGCCTAGCGGCCCTCGCTCTCGGATACCGGGGGGACGAATTCGTCGGCATCGTCATCATGTCGCTCGCATTGGTCGCGATGGCCTACGAGACGGTGTTCTATTCCGTCTTCGAGTCGGCGGACCGAATGGACCGCGAAGCCGCGATGGTTCTCGTGCGGCAGCTCAGCTGGACGGCCCTCGCGCTGCTGCTCCTCTGGCGCGGAACGACGTACATCGGCCTGCTCTGGGCGCTTCTTGCCACCGGGGTCATTGTCTCGGTGGCCGCGGGGATTCTCACGCGGCGGCGGATGTTCACGTTCGGGTTTCATCTGGACCGCGAGGCTGCCGGGCGGCTGCTGAAGGCCGGCATCCCCCTGGCGGTCGCGGCCCTCCTTGTGGACATCTACCTTCGCATCGGAATCCTGATGCTCGATCGGATGACCGATGCCGCCTCGGTCGGACTCTACAGCTCGGGATTCCGGATCATCGAATCGCTGATGTTCGTGAGCGGATCGTTCTTCACCGTCGTCTTTCCCATCTTCAGCCGGCTCTACGCCCAGGGCGACGAGGAGCGGCTGCGCTATGCGTACACGCAGTCGCTCCGGTTCGTCTCGGTGGTTCTCTTCCCGATGAGCATGGGGATCTCGATTCTGGCCGGTCCGATCCTCGGCCTTGTCTTCGGGAAGGACTTCGTCGCCGGTGCTCCCGCTCTCGCGGTGGCGGCGTGGGTCATCGCTTTGCAAGGACTGTCGGTCGTGATGGGCCGTCTCCTCATCGTCGTCCACCGGCAGAAGCGGATCATCTGGGTCAGTCTCGTCACCGTCGTGATCAACGTCGGGCTGAATCTGCTCTTGATTCCGCGCTGGGGGATCGTGGGCTCCGCGACGGCCAGCCTGGCCAGCGAGGGTACAGTGGTGCTCCTCAACTGGATTGCGCTTGGGGGCGCGGTGCGCCGGCCGAACCTCATCGCCGACCTGTGGCGGGTCTGCCTGGCCACGGCCGGCATGGGCCTCGTGGTCTGGTGGATGAGGTCGCTGCCTCTCATCGTTTCCGTTCCGAGCGGCATGGTCGCCTACGCGGCGTTCTTCTTCGCCCTGGGCGGCGTCACGAAGGACGATCGCTTGGTGCTGTCGAGGATCGTGAAGCGGACCTGATGCGGACCCGGCCGAGGCCGGAATGCAGGGAGGGCAGGGGTGGGCTACGCCGACAGGATTCCCGAGCCCGCGCGGAGCCGACTGAGGAGGGCCCGGCGCTGGCTGCGGCGCGCCATCGAGCCGGTTGT
>JAGVPR010000198.1 GCA_020052115.1 Candidatus Eiseniibacteriota bacterium | reverse complement strand
GCGCCGTCGTCGCGGGTCGCCACCGAGCGCGTGTAGTAGTTCACGCCGACAAAATCGAGCGGTTGCGAGATCAGGCGGAGATCCTCTCCGGGAATCTCGGGCCAGGCCTCCCCGTAGAGGACCGCCAGGCCCTCGGGGTACCGTCCAAGGAGCGCGGCGTCGAGGTAGCAGCGGTTCATGTAGATGTCGCCCCGCTCGGCCGCGGCGATGTCCTCTTTCCTGCGCATGGCCGGGTCCTTCGGCTCGAGGTTCACGACGAGGCCGATCTTCGAGCGGCATTCTGAGCGGATCCCCTGGACGCCCGCGCCGTGGGCGCGAAGGAGATTGTGCATGGCGATCGGCGCTTCGTAGATGTTGCGGTGGCCGGGGGCGTGCACACCGTGCACGTGCCCGGCGTCCACGACGACCCACGGTTCATTGAGCGTCGCCCAGAGAGGGATCCTGTCGCCGAGGAGGCGGGCGACGACGCGCGCGTACTCGGCGAAGTGGTCGGCGATCTCGGGGTTGAGCCACCCGCCACGGTCTTGCAGCGTTGCGGGCAGATCCCAGTGGAAGAGCGTCACGAAAGGCGTGATCCCGCGCGCGAGAAGCCCGTCCACGAGCCGCGAGTAGAAATCGAGCCCCGCCGTATTGATCCTCCCGCGGCCTTCGGGGAGAACGCGGCTCCACGAGATGCTGAAGCGGTAGGCCCCCAGCCCGATCTCCGACATGAGCGCCAGGTCCTCCTCGTAGCGGCGATAGTGGTCGCACGCCACGTCGCCCGTGGCGCCTCCAGCCATGAGCCCCGGCGTGTGCGCGAAGCGGTGCCAGTTGCTCGCGCCGGCGCCGTCGGCGAGAGGCGAGCCCTCGATCTGATACGCGGAGGTGGCCGCGCCCCAGAGGAAGTCCGCCGGGAACTCGATCGGCACACGAGGCGGTGTCATGCTGCGTCGCCCTCCCCTGATCCAAGGGTGATCGTGATGCGGCGCGTGCGGCCGTCGCGCACGATCGGCACGCGCGCTTGGCCGCCGGCGATCGGGATGGGGGCCCCATCCAGCTCGCACGACACCACCGACCGCGCGCATCGCTTCGGATTCGTGACCTCGATTTCGAAGACCGTCTCTTCGCCCGGCAGCCGGTAGCGTAGCCGGTATCCGGGCCAGGCGTCCGGGATGCAGGGCAGGATGGCGATCGTGTCGCCGCCCTCCGTGCGAAACCCGAGCACCGATTCGAGCGCGACACGGTACATCCAGCCGGCGGAGCCCGTGTACCACGACCAGCCGCCGCGACCGAGAAGCGGGTCCACGCCGCAGACGTCCGCCGCCGCGACATAGGGTTCCAGGCGGAAGTGCGCGGCTTGCTCGGGCGTGGCCGAATGCCGGATGGGGCTCAGCATGGCGAGCCATTCGGCCGCCAGATTGTTCCATCCCAGCTCGGCCGCGGCCTTCACGACCCAGAGCGCGGCATGGGTGTACTGGCCGCCGTTCTCGCGCACGCCCGGCGGATACCCCTTGATGTAGCCCGGGTCGTTCGGCGTGCCGTCGAAGGGCGGATCGAGCAGCCGGATGATGCCGTCCTCTTCGAGCACGAGCCGCCGCGCCGCCTCCATCGCGCGCGCGGCCTTCTCGGCGGGGGCCGCTTTCGAGATGACGGCCCAGCTCTGTGAAAGCGTGTCCATCCGGCACTCGTCGCACGAGGACGACCCGAGCGCCTCCCCGTTGTCGTAGTAGCCGCGGCGGTACCACTCGCCGTCCCACGCCCCGGTGTCGAGCGCCTCGCGCAGCTTCTCGCGGAAGGCAAGGTAGCGCGCGATCCGCCGGCCGTCGCCGCGGCTCGCGCAGATCGGCAGGAATGCGCCGAGGGCCGCGTAGAGGAAGAAGCCCATCCACACGCTCTCGCCGCGGCCTTCCCGCCCGACGCGGTTCATCGCGTCGTTCCAGTCGCCGGAACCGAAGAGCGGCAGCCCGTGCTCTCCCGATGTCAGGGAGATGTCGAGCGCCCGGCAGCAGTGCTCGTACACGCCGGCCGGGGGGCCGGTCTCGCTCGTCTCGAGATAGGCCTCGTCCTCGCCCGGCCGGAGCCGGCGCGCCGAACGGAACGGCACTTCCTCGTCGAGCACCGCGCGGTCGCCGGTCGCGCGGACGTAATCGGCGGTGACGAACGGCAGCCAGAGCAGATCGTCGGCGAAGCGCGTGCGGATTCCCCGGGAGAGAGGCGGGTGCCACCAGTGGAGCACGTCCCCCTCGGGAAACTGGTGCGCCGAATGAAGGAGGATCTGGGAGCGGGCGATCTCCGGGCTCAGGCCGATCAAGGCCGCGGCGTCCTGGAGCTGATCGCGATATCCGAACGCGCCCCCCGACTGGTAGAACGCCGAGCGTCCCCAGATGCGGCAGCCGAGAGCCTGGTAGGGCAGCCAGCCGTTGACCATGAGGTCGAGTTCCGGGAGCGGCGTTTCGATGTGGATCCCGGAGACGAACCGGTCCCAGAACGATCGCGTCTCTTCGAACGCCTCCGCCGCCGTGCCCGGGCGAGAGTAGATCTCCGCGAGCGAGCGGGCCTCGAGGGCGTCGCCCGCCTCGCCGAGGAGGAAGACGACTTCCGCCTCGCCGCCTTCCGGAAGCTCCAGAGACACCTGCTGTGCGAAGCACGGATCCAGACCGGCTCCGGTACGCCCGTCGAGCCCCCGGCGCATGGCCGCGGGCGTCGCCATGCTCCCTCCGCAGCCGATGAACATCTCGCGGTCCGCGGTGAAGCTCCAGGCGCCGGCCGTCCCCGACATGGCCGCAAACGCCACGGCCCCGGGGAACTCGGCGCACGTGCGGTTTCGCGCGAAGAGCCGCGGGCCGTCGCCGTCGTGTTCGGTGACGACGAATCGCCCGCTCTCCTCCGGCAGCGCTCCCAGAACGAGGCGGGCGTACGAGAAGAGCGAGAGCCGTCTCGCGCCCCGGGATGAGTTTACGAGCCGCACGCGGATGAATTTCACCGGAGCGTGGCGTGCGGCGTAGATCAGCGTTTCCTGCTCGATCCCCGCGCTCTCGTGGCGGCAGATGCTGTATCCGAGACCGTGACGCATCTCGTAATCCGCGGCGGCCGGGACGGGGCCCGGAAGCGGCGACCAGAAAGAGCCGCTCTCGTCGTCGCGAAGATAGAGCGCCTCTCCATGAGGGTCGGAGAGAGGATCGTTTGACCACGGTGTCAGGCGGTGCTCGCGGCTATTGCCGCACCAGGTGTACCCGGCTCCCGTCTCGCTCACGAGAAAGCCGAATGTCTCGTTCGCGATCACGTTGATCCAGGGGCGGGGCGGGTAGAGAAGGCCGACCCCCTCGCGATGATCCAGGCGGATGACGTACTCCCGGCGGTCGCGTGCGAAGCCGCCGAATCCGTTGAAGAAGAGGAGTGGCTCCTTCCCTTGCGCCTCGGCGGACCCGGAGACGGTACGGTTCATGACCGCGCCCGTCGCGGCGAAGCCCCGGGGGCCGGGACGGTGCGGCGAGGGGTTCCGGGGGCCGATTCGCCTCT
>JAGVPR010000362.1 GCA_020052115.1 Candidatus Eiseniibacteriota bacterium | reverse complement strand
GGCTCTGCGCCGCGGCAGATGTCGGCCGCGCCGGCTCCCGCAACCGCGGCACCGGCAAGCATCAGGAAGCGGCGGCGGGATGTTCTCGCGGCGTCCACTGCGGCCCCTCCTTGGGGATCCGAAGGTCAAGGATCGCCCCGTCCGAATCTACGCCCTCGGAGGCGCCGCGTCCATCGGCAGGACGCTCCCAGCGCTTCCGTGCGGGGACACCCCGGCGGGACGCCCGGGGTCCGATTCGACGCCGGAATTCGCGCGATGGGTCGCCGCGGTTTTCATCGAGGGCCTCGCTTGCGGCTAGAATCGGCGGAGGGATTGCGCCGCGAACGGATCGTCATTGGAGGGAGGGCCCATGCCGGTAGACAGGCGAATGACCGCCATCCTGGGCGGAGGGAATATCGGGACCGCGATCGCCGAGGGGCTCGTCCGCTCCGGGCGGGCCACACCCGCGGAGATCGTCATCACGCGGCGAAGGGTCCACCTCCTTCAGCCGCTCGCCGAACGCGGGTTCATCGTGCAGGCCGACGACGCGGACGCCGTCCGGCGCGCCGCCGTGGTCATCGCCTCGGTCGAGCCGCAGCAGCTCGATGCGCTGCTCGACGACATCGCGCCCGCGCTCGATTCCTCGCGACACGTTCTCATCTCGACCGTCTCGGGCGCCGGGATTGATGCGATCCTCGCGCGCATCGGCAAGCCCGTGCCGGTCGTGCGCGCGATGCCGAACACCGCGATCGCGATCCAGGAATCGATGACTTGTCTCGCCGCCCGGCCGGAACACGCCGCTGCGCTGGATGCGGCGCGCTCGATCTTCGACCCGCTCGGCAAGACGCTCATCATAGACGAGGAACAGATGGTGCCGGCGACCGCACTGTGCGCGTGCGGAATCGCGTTCTTCCTGCGGGCGATCCGCGCCGCCTCGCAGGGCGGCATCGAGATCGGCTTCCACGCTTCGGAGGCGCTGGCGCTCGCCGCGCAGACGGCGCGCGGCGCGGCGTCGCTGCTTCTGACCGAGCGCGGCGGGCACCCCGAGGAGCACATTGATCGCGTGACGACCCCGCGCGGATGCACGATTGCGGGCTTGAACCGGATGGAGCACGAGGGCTTCAGTTCGGCGATGATCCGGGGAATCGTCCTCTCGGCGGAGAAGGCGGCGAAGCTGTATGTGGGAAAGGAGCAGCCTTAGACCGCTTCGGCTCCAGTTGCCGCGCGAAGCGCCTCCGCCGGCATGCCGCGGTCAGACTCCGCGGCCCCGCCGCGGGGGACGCTCCGGGGCTTTCTTGCGCCTGATCCATCGCTTCAGGACCTTCGTGGCGAAGGAATAGTGACTGCAGGTGTTGGGTCCGAGATACGTCGTCAAGGGGTACTTCCCCGTCCAGGCGAAGTGTCCCGGTGCGAGAAGCTCCTCGGATGAGAGCCGCTGGACGAGGGTCGAGATCTCGTCGTAGGAAGCCTCGAACTCCTCTACGACCCTCCTCGCCGACTTCCGACGGTGCTTGCGCCAGATCGCCTGATTCAGCGCCGGTGTCTGATTCCACTTGAACCCTGTTGCGGGAAGGTCGGGGCTCCCGTTCTTGAGGCCCTCCCGGTACCACCCCAAGAACATCTGCTCCCACTCCGTGAGATGGGCGAGGAGATCCAGGATGGTCCACCCATCGCCCCAAACTCCTTCTTCACGGTAGCGAGACCTCGGAATGGAACGCACGAGGGCGACGAGTGCTTCATGTTCCTTCTCGATCCTCTCGACGAGTTCCCGCTTCGACGCGTATCTCATGGCGAGAATCCCCGGGGTGCGGCCCGCAGCGCCGGATGAAGAACCCCCTACCCCCCGCTCTTGTAGTACACCGTCGCGAGCGGCGGCAGAGTGATCACCATGGATTGCGGCCTTCCGTGGAACGGCACATCCTCGGCCCGCGCGCTCGAAACGACGCCGAACCCGCTCCCGCCGAAGTACGGGGCGTCGCTGTTCGCGATCAGCCGCCACTCGCCGCCGTGCGGCACGCCGATGCGATACCCCTCCCGCGGCACCGGCGTGAAGTTCACGGCCGCCAGCACGACTTCGCCACTCGTCTCGGCGCGGCGGATCCAGCTCACCGTGCTCGCCGCGCTGTCGTGGCAGTCGATCCACTCGAAGCCCTGCGGCTTGAAGTCCTGCTCGTGGAGCGCGGACTCCTCACGATAAAGCCGGTTCAGGTTCTGGACCCAGAGCCGGAGTCCCTGATGGAGCGGATACTCGAGCAGGTGCCAATCCAGGCTGTCCTCGTGCACCCACTCGCGCCACTGCCCGAACTCCGACCCCATGAAAAGGAGCTTCTTCCCCGGCTGCGCGTAAAGATAGCCGAGGAACGTGCGCGCGTTCGCGAACTTCTGCCAATCGTCGCCCGGCATCTTCCCGATCAGCGAGCCCTTGCCGTAGACCACCTCGTCGTGGGAGAGCGGCAGCACGAAGTTCTCGTGGAACGCGTAGAGCATCCGGAACGTGAGCATGTCGTGATGGTACTTGCGATGGATCGGCTCTTTGCCCAGGTAGATGAGGATATCGTGCACCCACCCCATGTCCCACTTCTGCCCGAAGCCGAGCCCGCCAGCGTACGTGGGCCGCGAGACCATCGGATATGACGTGGATTCCTCGGCGATCGTCTGCACATCCGGGTGGTGCTTGTAGACCTCCTCGTTGAGCCGCCTCAGAAACGAGATCGCCTCGAGGTTCTCGCGGCCCCCGTAACGGTTCGGAATCCACTCGCCCTTCTTCCGCGAGTAGTCGAGATAGAGCATCGAGGCCACGGCGTCCACGCGCAGTCCGTCGGCGTGATAGCTGTCGAGCCAGAAGAGCGCGCTGCTCAGCAGAAAGCTCCGCACCTCGTTCCGGCCGTAGTTGAAGATGTAACTCCGCCAGTCGGGGTGAAAGCCCAGTCGCGCATCTTGGTGCTCGAAGAGATGCGTCCCGTCGAAGTAGGCGAGCCCGTGCTCGTCACCCGGGAAGTGCGACGGCACCCAGTCGAGGATGACGCCGATCCCCCTCTGGTGGAGATGGTCAATCAGCGCCATGAACTCCTGCGGCGTGCCGTAGCGGCTCGTCGGCGCGAAGTAGCCTGTCGTCTGATAGCCCCATGATCCGTAGAAGGGATGCTCCATGATCGGCATGAGCTCGACGTGCGTGAACCCCATCGAGGAGGCATGGTCGGCCAGGAGCGGCGCCATGTCGCGATAAGTGAGCGGCTTTCCGTCCTCCGTGCGGCGCCAGGAACCGAGGTGCACTTCGTAGACCGACACGGGGGCGTTGCCGGCGATGCGGCGGCCGCGCCCGGCCATCCACGAAGCGTCGCCCCACTCGTACGAGAGGTCCCATACGACGGAGCCGGTGCGCGGCGACGTTTCGTGCAGGATGCCGAACGGGTCCGCCTTGTCCACGCGGTAGCCGTTGTACCGCGAGCTGATGTGGTACTTGTAGAGCGCGCCGCGGCCCACCTTCGGAACGAAGCCTTCCCAGATCCCCGAGGAGCCGCGCGGATGCAGCGCGCAGCTCGTCTTGTGCCAGCCGTTGAACGCGCCCATGACGTAGACGCCGTCCGCATCGGGAGCCCAGACCGCGAAGTTCGTGCCCTCGACGCCGTCCACCACGCGCGAATGGGCACCGAGCTTCTCGTAGAGACGAACGTGGCTCCCTTCGTTGAAGAGGAAGAGATCGTCGTCGCTCAACACGCTCGGCACGCCCTTGCGACTGCGGTGCGTCACTGTAGTCTCCTCCACGCGTTCGGATCGAAACGGATAGCCCGCCGCGCCACGATCAGTCCGATCGCTGACGGCGCGCCCGGTCAATCTCGCGCAAGACCTCCACCACAAACGGCTCATCGCGGAACTCCTCGAGCGAGAGCCGCCCCTTCCGGATCCAGTTCGGCCGCTCCAGCCACGTGCCGGGCACGTTCTGAGGCTGGGTTTCCAGCCAGAGGTCCTCGAGGTTCACCAGCACGATGCGCGCGTCGCTTCTCGCCATGTGCAGGAGGACCCCGCGCACGAGATCGGAGGGCCGCCCGTCCTCCGAGAGCAGCCCCTCCCGCTTGAGGAAACCCGCCAGCGCGCGCCGGAGCGATTCGTGGCGTTCGTGTTCCGCCCGGCGCGCCTCATCGTTCATGAGCCCCAAAGCGTGGCGGTCATCCACGTCATGCCCTTGCCGGAACCCCTCGAACGGGAACATGTCGTGCGTGTTGATGCTCGCCACGGTGTCGAGCGCGATCGCCAGCGGCTCGCCCTCGGGGCCCGGCTCGAGCGCATACTGCATCACGTACATCCGGTGCAGGCCGTGCTTCTGCAGCATCGCGTCAACGGCCCACGGCACCGTCCCTAGGTTCTCCCCCACGATCGCGCAGTGGTTGCGATGCGATTCCAGGCTCAGGAGCGCGCACATCTCATCCGCCGGATAGCGGACGTAGACGCCCTCGGCCGCGGGGATCCCCTTCGGAATCCAGTAGAGGCGGTGCAGTCCCATGACGTGATCTATGCGCAGTGCGTTCGCCCGGCGCATGTGCTGCCGGAGATAGCCGAGCGTGTAACGATAGCCCTGATGGCGGCTCACCTCGGGGTGCAACGGCGCGAGCCCCCAGTCCTGCCCGCCAGTGAACATGACGTCGGGAGGCGCCCCGCCCGAGGCGTCCAGCACGAAGGCGTCACGCTCCCGCCAGGTGTCGTACCCGTGCCGGTGCACGCCGAGAGGCAGATCGAGGTAGAGTCCCGCCCCTGCGGCATCCGCCTTGTCCGAGAGTTCGCCGAGCTGCTCGTCCGCGAGCCACTGCACGTACATATGATAGCGGGCGGCGTCCTCGTCGTAGTCCTCCGGCCGGAGCACGCCGGAGCGAAGAGGCTCCGGCCACCGGTCCCAGAGGGCGCGCCGCCGCTCGACCGTCGCGCGGAATCGCGCGTAGTCATCGAGCTGCGGTCGGTCGCAGACGGCGCGTCGCAGGGCGTCGAGCCGCGGCGACTCGGAGGCGAAGAGGCTTCGCGCCATCTCCTCGAGGACCTTCCGCTTCAGCGTCATCAAGCGCCGGTAGTCCACGTGAGGGGCGGCGCGCAGCTCCTCGATCTCGCGCGCAGTCCCTGCATCCTCGAGAAGCGCTTTCGCCCGCGGCGAAATCGCCAGTTCCGGCGTGCGCGTCACGTCGAGGTAGAACTCGTTCCAGAAGAGACGGCTCGCCGGGATGTACGGCGCCGGGTCGCACGGCTCGTCGAGATAGGCCGCCAGGAGCGGCAGCGTGCCGACGAGAGTTCCACCCAACCCGCGGGTCCAACTCATGAGTGCTTCGAGATCGGTGAAGTCGCCCGCGCCCCAGTCTTGCCGCGAGCGGAGCGCGTAGAGCGGAAGAAACACGCCCCACTGCCGGCCATCGTCTCCGTCGGGGAGACCGTACGCGCGCGTCGGGGCCGAGACGATGAGCGCGCCGTGCATCGCGCCCCCCAGCTCGACGCTTAGACGGTGATAACCGGCAGGCAGCGTGCCCGCGAAGGTGAGCCGCTTCGACACGTAACGTGATCCGTCCAGATCCACGGTGCGGCGCGGCGCCAGGGCGGAGAGATCCTCGCGCCACGTGCGCTCCGGACCGTTTTCCATCTCCAGGCGGAAATATGCTGGGCCATCGGCGAGCTTCGCCGGTAGGCGAAGGTCGAGGAATCCGGTGCCGTCCCACACGACGAGGACCGGCTGAACGGCGCGGCCCCAGAGCGCGCGCAGCCGCGCGACCATCGCGCCGGGCACGTCACCGAGCGTCGAAACCGGCGCGCCGAGACAGCGCAGCGCCGCAATGAGCGCCTCGGGCGTGGCGTTCTTCAGCTCCCAACGCATGTTCCGATAGGCCGTCTGCACGCCGTAGAGACGCGCCAACAAATGCAGGGGGCGCTGCATTGTCGAATCCGTCATGACCTCAGCACCTTTGCGCCGTGGCGCGGAAAGATGTTGGATTCGATCCAGGCGATCGTCTCCCGGACGTCCTCGCTCGTTTCGGGGAACTTCTCCGGCGTCTCGGGATCGTGGAAGCTCTCGGGCGGACCGTCGGAGCCGGCCGCGCGACACTGCCGGCGCCAGCGCTCGGGCGTCACCTCCGGGAGCGAGCGGCCCGCGAGCATCGCGAAAACCCGCGTCCAGGCGAGCGGCACGACGCGCAGGATCGAGTACCCGCCGCCGCCGAGCGCAACGAGGCGCCCGCCGCAGACCTCGTGCGAGAGATCGTGCAGCAGAGAAACAGCCCGCGCGTGCCCTTCCAGGGTGATGGCCAGGTGCGTCAGCGGATCCTCGGCATGGGCATCGCAGCCGTTCTGCGTGACGATGAGGTCCGGCGAGAAGGCCCGCGCCAGAGGCGGCACGACTCTCTCGACCGCCTCGACGAACGCCGCGTCCGAGGAGTACGGCTCGAGCGGCACGTTGACGGAGAATCCCTCTCCCGGCCCCTCGCCGATCTCGGTCACGAAGCCGGTCCCTGGAAAGAGATGGCGGCCCGATTCGTGGATCGAGATCGTGAGCACGCGGGGATCGCTGTAGAAGATCCGCTCGACGCCGTCGCCGTGGTGCGCGTCAATGTCCACGTAGAGCACGCGCTCGACGCCTCCCGCCAGCGCCGCGTGGATCGCGACGGCGGCGTCGTTCAGGATGCAGAAGCCCGCCGCGCGGTCGCGCATCGCGTGATGAAGCCCGCCCGCGATAGCGAAGGCGTGCGGCCACTCGCCCGAGAGCACCTTCTCGACTGCGAGGACCGATCCGCCGCTGATGAGAGCGGACGCCTGGTCCATGCGCGGGAAGATCGGATTGTCGGCATGCCCAAGGCCGTGACGATACGACGCGGCGCCCGCCCCGGCCGCGATCACCGCATCGAGATACTCCGCGTCGTGCGCGCGAAGCAGTTCCTCGCGCGTGGCCGGCCGCGGCGGCGCCATCGGGGAGTCGGGGCCCAGGAGACCGCATGCTTCGATGAGTTCCGCGGTCAGCTCGAGTCGCACCGGTTGCATCGGGTGATGCGGGCCGAAATCGTAGGCTGAAAGATCGCGGGAATAGACGAGCCCGGCCTTCACATTGGGATTCTCGGGAGGCATGGCGCTGACTCTAACCGAGATCGGAAGCCGAGGCCAGCGGCCGCGCCGATTGCTCCAGAGCCGCGTGGGGCGGTATAATCAACGCACCGTCACTCCCGGCTCTCTTCGGCGGCGACGGCCCTCGAGCGTGCTCGCACTCCCCTGCGGCCCGGGCCCATTCGGCGGAGGAAATCGATGACCTCGTGTCCGGCTCAGCTCGTCGCCTCGGCGATCACCGGAATGGAGGCGGCGCTCGCCCCGCGGGGGTCGGGGCCGAGGCATGTGATCCGGTCACTGAAGTCGGCGGCAGGCTAACCCCATGCAATCGCCGCGCGGGGTCCGTCCTGTTCGAGTTCTCGCGCCGGCCCTCTGCGCCCTCCTCGCTGCCGCGCTCCTCGCCTGCGCCTCGCCGCAGGCCGCCACCGACACCGAGGAATGCACGATCGTTCTCCTCTCCGGACGGGTTACCCCGGACGGCAGGCCCGTCCTCTCGAAGAACCGGGACGCCCCGAACCTCGACAACGAGGTGCGCTACTTTGCCGACGGGCGGCTACGCTACGTCGCTCTCGTCAACGCGGGCGATGACACGCGCGCGTGGGCAGGACTGAACGAGCGAGGCTTCGCCGTCCTCAACGCGCTCTCCTTCAACATCCGGAACAGCCTCGACGGCACGGTCCCGCTCGGAGTCCTGATGAAGTGGGCGCTCCAGAACTGCGACAGCATCGCCGACTTCCGGCGGCTGCTCGACGACACCAACTGGAGTGGCCGGACGAGCCCCGCGAATTACGCCGTGCTGGATGCGACGGGCGCCGTGTCGCTCTTCGAGGCCGGCAACCGCTCCTACGTCGAATACCGCGTGGACGATCCGGCCGAGACGCCCGCCGGCTATCTCGTGCGGACCAACTTCTCCTTCTCCGCCGACACGCTCGGCAGCAGCCGGACGCGCTATCACCGCTGCGACGAGCTCGTGAGGGCCGCGGCCGGCGCGGGCGACCTCGACGTCCCGTTCCTGCTCTCGACCGTCGCGCGCGATCTCTGGTGCAGGCAGGTCAATCCGTACCCGCTTCCGTACGAGGGCACGCCGCTGGGGTATCCCTCGGCCGTGGGTTTCGTGGACGCCTCGGACGCGATCAACGCGCGCGCGACCGTGGCCAGCTGCACGGTGCTCGGAGTGAAGCCCGGCGAGAATCCGCTCCTTGCGACCTTCTTCACGACGCTCGGGCAGCCGGTCGTGTCCCCTCCCTTCCCCGTCTGGGTCGCGGCCGGCCCGACCCCGCCTGAGCTCGACGGTCCCGCGACATCGCCGGTCTGCGACATCGCCCGCACACGCGCCGCGGGTATCTACAGCGGCACGTTGCTGGATACGCGCAAGCTGGTGGATGGAACGCCGACGGGACACCTCACGCGCGTCGAGTGGATCACGCAGTGGATGCTCGCGGAGACCGCTGCGGTGCTCGAGGGATGGCGCTCGACGGGTCCGGACTCTTCGGAGATGGCGGCGGCGGAGTATCGCATCGCCTCCGATGGCTACGGAGCGCTCCTCAGCGCGCCGGGCAGGGGTCCGCTCCAGGTGCGACTCCTTATCGGTCCGAACCCGGCGCGGGGATCGGTTCACATTTCGTACGAGTTCGAGGAGCCGCCGCCGGAGGACTGGTTCCTCGAAGTCTACGACGTGCGCGGCCGTCGAGCGGCGAAGCTCTCGCCGGACGACGCGTCCCGGCTCCTCACGGGAGCGCTCGTCTGGGACGGCCGGATACCTTCGGGCCGCGCGCCGGCGGGCGTGTACTACTGCCGCATCGCTGGAACGCGGGCCTCTCGGGCCGAGCGGGTGGTACTAGTGAGATGACGCGCACGGGACCGGCCTCGCGCAACGCGGCCGCCTCGGCGCGTTGACTCCCCTCTCCGCCTCTGCGACACTGCGCGGCATGAATCCCCTGCCCGGCCGCACCCGCGGCGCCTTCGCGCGCATGACCTGCATCGTGGCGGCCGTGGCGGTCGTTGCGGGATGCGCCAAGCGCCTCCCGCCGCCGCCCACGTACGACACGCTTCGCGCCGACCCCGAATTCCTCAAGATCCGCGCGGCGCTCGCCGGTTTCGACGCGTCGGCGCTGCGCGGCAAGAGGATCGTGCTCGACGCCGGCCACGGCGGCGCGTTCCCGGGGGTCGTGGGCAAGAAGGGAACGCGAGAAGCGGACGTGAACCTGGCGGTGAGCCTCTATCTCTGGGGCCTTCTGACCGACGCGGGCGCCGAGGTGCTCCTCACCCGGATGGCTGACCGCGACTTCCTGCCGCCCGGCGAGAAGGACACGCGCCCCGATCTCACCGAGCGCGCGCGGATCGCTAATGGGTTCCAGCCCGATCTCTTCGTCTCGCTTCACCACAACGCGGACGCGAACGTCAACCGCAAGGTGAACCGCACCGAGACGTACTTCAAGATGACCGACCCCGGACCGTCGCTCGACATCGCTCAGCGCATCCACCGGCGGCTCGTCGAAGCGCTTCAGATCCGGGAGAACCGATTGCTTCCCGGAAACTACTTCGTTCTTCGGCGTGCTGAAGGCACGGCGATACTGGGCGAGGCCGCGCATCTCTCGAATTCCGGCATGGAGAAACACCTGAGACAGCCCGAGACGCTCGCGCGCGAGGCGGTCGCCTACTTCAGAGGGATCGCGGACTACTTCAGGGACGGCGTGCCTGCCGTGAGAGACGCGGCGCCCCGTGACACCACGATCGAGAGCGTCACACCGCTCATCGCGGCACGCATCGCGGACGATCGGGGCTATGCCATTGATCCGTTCACGGTGGTGCTTCGCTTCGACGGCGAGGCGGTCGCATCACGATTCGACCCGGCGGAGGGCCTCGTGACGTACAGACCTCCTGAGCCGGTTCCGAACGGCGACCATCGCGTCGAGCTTCGCGCGCGAAACGTCCGCGGCAACGCGGCGCCGGCGCGGACGTGGTCTTTCCGCACGGCGG
>JAGVPR010000404.1 GCA_020052115.1 Candidatus Eiseniibacteriota bacterium | reverse complement strand
GGCGCGAAGCGTCTCGGGCCTCGCCTCGAAGGCGCGCGAGCCGCCGCCCCACAGGTAGTGCATCGAATCCGCGCCCGCGGGGGCCGAGATGATCGCGCCGCTGAACGTCATCGCGGCGGTCACGCCCCACGCGATGCGCCCGTTGTGGCCCAGAGGGAAGTAGGGAATCCCCGGGATCGAGGCGCCCACGATATCGAGCCCCGTGTCCAGCGCGTGGATCCCGCACGGGTAGAGCGGCGTGGGAAGTCGTTCGATGTCGAGGTGCGGGTCGTTCGCGAGGATCGGCTTGCCGGAGAGGGTCCGCGAAGGCGCGACGACCCACGAGTTCGAACCGCCGGCCGCTTCCGCCCTCGACGATGAGACGGTGGCTCTCTCATCGAGCGAATCGCCGGCGACGATGTCCGGCGCGGCATCGCGCGCGGCCAGGAGCAATGTGCGCGCTCGATCGAGGCCGATGCGGTCCGAGAGGTCGTGGAAATCCTCGGGCACGACCGGCGTCAGATCATACGACTGCTCGAGGAAACAGGCGACGACGTCCTCGATGGTCCACGGGCGCGGGGCGGCTCTGACCGCCAGGTACTCGAAAGGCGCGGCGCCTCTTCGGCGGATCCAGGCATTGATGCCGTCGCGGTACGCCGCGATCGCGTCGCGCGTCACCGGATCGAGCCGCGCCGCGGCCCTCTCGGCCACCGGACCGAAGCCGAGCGCGCGCTGCCTCTCGTCGAAATCGAGGGCGCCGCTCCCGATCAGCTCCGAGACGCGCCCTGCGGCCATGCGGCGAAAGAGGTCCATCTGAAAGAGCCGGTCGCCGGCATGCAGCCAGCCGAGCGCGTACCAGGCGTCCCGCTCGCGGTCGGCCCAGATCTGCGGCACACCGCGGCGGTCTATGTATATGGTGACAGGACCGGTGAGACCCGCGAGCCGCCGCCGGCCGGATTCCTTCGGCAACGAGAGGCGGAGGAAGAAGACCCCGGCGGCTGCGGAGAGGACCGCAAGGAGAACGACGCCGCCCAGAGCCCACAGCGCCCACCGCGCGCTCCTTCTCTGCGGCGCGGCGGGTGCCGTGCGGCCCGGGCGTTCGTTCACTCAGTTCCCGGCCTTGTCGCGGCCGGAATCGGCGGTGTACTGCACCGACACGTGGATGATCTCGTCGAGCTTGAGGATGAGGAACTGCGGCCTCTGGATCCCGTAGTCGGCCAGCTTCACATCGAAGGTGCTCCGCGCACCGGCGATATCGCCGCTGTATCCCATCTTGGCGAGATCCGGGCTCGCCTTCTTGTAGAAGAGCGTGACCGGCGCCTGCACATCGAGCGTCACGCCGTGGAGCGTGAACTTGCCCGCGACGACGATCTGCGCCGTCTCTCCGTCGGCGAGCTTCGGCTTGTCGGAGGAAACGACCTTCTCGACCACGAACGTCGCCGTCGGGTACTTCGCAACGTCGAGATACCTCTCACCCCGCATGTGCCCGTCGCGCATGTCAATCCCGGTGGTCAGCGAGGCCAGCCCGACGACGACCCGGCCGCTGACCGGCCCGGTCAGATCGTCCGGGTCGAACGCGACCGTCCCGGTGACGTCGCTCGTCACGCCGGGAACGGTTTCGATTGGAGCCCGGCTTTCGAATGATGCCCGATTATGGTTTCCCGGATCGTCCACCACGAACGTGATCGGTGCGGCGTGGGCGGCGGACGCCAGGCTGCACGCAAGGACGGTGATCACCATGAAGGCGAGTCGCTGTGACATGGGGTGTCTCCTTTCGCGCTCGTTCCGGAATCCCAGGGGGGCGGCCCTTCCCGAGCGTCTTGGCGAGGAAGATCATCTGTTGCTGCTCTGCGACGTCCAAGACCCCGCAGCGGTCCACGACGATGCGTCTGTGCCGCTCGAAGGCGCGCCGGACGATGCGTTCGCCTTCACGGGTCAACCGGATCCGGACGATGCGTGAATCCCGCGGGTCGCGCAGTCGGCTGACCCAGCGCTTCGCCTCCAGACGATCCACGAGTCCGGTCACGCAGCCCGGCGTCACGAGGACCTTCACCCCGAGGGAGCCCATCGTCTGCGGCCCCCGGTGCGCGAGACACTCGAGAATCCCGAACTGCGCGGACGTCAGACCGTCCGCGGCCAAGTGAGCGTGGAGATCGGACAGGAGCCGGAGGTAGGCCCGTGAGAGACAGACCCAGAGCTTGAGCGCCCTGCGGTCCCTCGGCGCGTAGGCGTCACGATCGAACATGTCGTTACTTTACATGTAAAGCATCCCGCCGTCCAGAAGCGTTTCTTCCGAGGCGCCCGGCCCTCGAGGCGGTCTCCACGCCGCGATCCGCCCTGCCGGATGAGCCGCGCGGGACCGCTTCTTGACCCTCGGACGCGCCTGGGCCATGCTCACGGGCGATTCGACCCGCCGAAGACGCGTAACGAGTGGAGGCTCTCGATGAAGCGCTTTCTCCTGACGTTCTTGGCCTGTCTCCTGGCGATCATGGTCACGATCCTCGTCCCGATCGGGATGATCGCCGCGAAGTCAGGGCAGCAGCCCAAGATCAAGAGCAACAGCTGGCTCCTCCTGAACCTCGGAGGCGCGCTCCCCGAGTACCCGGCCACCGCAACGCTTCCCCCGCCGATCGGCGGCCAGGAGGCCTCGCTCACCGGCGTCCTCGAAGCGCTCGAGAAGGGGCAGGCCGACAAGCGGATCAAGGGGGTACTGCTTCACGTCGGTATGCTCGACGCCGGCTGGGCCACGCGCGAGGAGATCCGCAACGCCCTCCGCCGCTTCCGCGCATCCGGGAAACCCGCTTACGCTTGGAGCGAGTACTACGGGCCCTCCGACTACCTGCTCGCTTCCGCTTGCGATTCCATCTTCCTCCTCCCGACCGGCGGCATGCACTGGACCGGCTTCGGCGGCCGCGTGCCGTTCGTCAAGAGAGCGCTCGAGAAGCTCGCGATCAAGCCGGACATCCACAAGATCGAACGCTACAAGACGGCGGCGGAACTCGTCCTGCGCGAGGACATGAGCGCTGAGTCGCGCGAAGAGGCGACCCGGTTGCTCGATGGATTCTACGGCCGGTTCCTGAACACGGTCGCCGCGGAGCGCCGCATCACGCGCGAGGAAGCCGAGGCCGCCATGCAGAAGGCGGAGCTGACGCCGGGTGAGGCGCTCGAGGCGAAGCTCGTGGACGGGCTCGAGTACTGGCAGACGATCGAGGATCGGCTGAAGGGGAAGGACGAGAAGCTCCGCACCGTGACCCTCGACCGGTACGAATCGGTCAAGAGAGGTTCCGTGCACCTCGAAGGCAGGAAGAAGATCGCGGTCGTGCACGCGATCGGGATGATCGGCGGCCGGCAGAGCGGCACGAATCCGCTCCTGGGGCGGACGATGGGATCGGATTCCGTCGTCGGCGACCTGCGACGGGCCATGGAGGATGATGACGTCGCCGCCGTGATCTTCCGGATTGACTCCAACGGCGGCGAGTCGGTCACGAGCGATCTGATCGGACACGCCGTCGAGCGCGTGAAGGGCGAGAAGCCGATCGTCGTGAGCATGGTGGACGTCGCGGCCTCGGGCGGCTACTCGATCGCCTACCGCGGCACGACGATCCTCGCGGACACGACGACGATCACCGGCTCGATCGGCTCGATCTCCGGCAAGATGAACATGCGCGGCCTCTACGAGAAGCTCGGCATCACCTTCGACGGCGCCTCCATCGGCCCGAACGCCCTCTTCTGGAGCGCGCTCGACGATTGGACCGACGAGCAGCGCGCCCTCCACGCCCGAAACCACTGGGCAAGCTATAACCAGTGGATCGCGGACATCGCGCGCGCACGCGGCCTCACCCCGGCGCAAGTGGACTCCGCCGGGCGCGGTCGTGTCTGGACCGGGCCCGAGGCGATCGACCGAAAGCTGATAGACGGTCTCGGGGACTTCTCGGTCGCGCTGGCCCGGGCGAAGGATCTCGCGGAGATCAAGGCCGACCAGAAGGTGACGATCGTGCACTACCCGAAGCGGAAGGGCCTCATCGAGACGCTCACCTCGGGCGGCGTGCCGGATGCGATCGGCCTCTTGCTCGATCGATGGGCCGCGAGCCGCATCGCATCGCTCACCGGATTGCAGGGACGCGAGACGACGTGGCAGGTGGCCGATCCGATGTGGGAGTGAGGTCCGCGCAGGAATCGTGGCCGAGTCCGCCTCCCGCGGCGCCCCGGACCCCGGCGAGGGGAACCCGGAGGGCGGACTCGGCCATCGTTGCAGCTAATCCAGGAGGAGCATCCGCCCGGAGGCCTCTCTCCCGGAGGCCATGATGCGATAGAGGTAGACGCCGGTCGGAGCCGCGCGCCCCGTGCTGTCGAAGCCATCCCAGCTCATGGATTGCGGCCCCGCTGCGACCGTCGTCTCCGTGAGCCTTCGGACCCGCCGTCCGCGCACATCGAAGATATCCACCGTCACGCTCGCGCCCGCCCGAGCGAGGCTGAATCGAATCGCCGTCGAGGCGCGGAACGGGTTCGGCATGTTCCCGAGCGCGCGAAGCACCGCATCGGCGCCCGGATCTCCGTTCGAGCCGCCCGGCAAGACGATGTCAACGCCCCGCACGGCACCCGCGGAGACCTGCACCTCCTCGGCGTCGGGAAGCGTCGGGCCCCCGCCGTAGTAACGCGACTCGAACCCCACGCGCGTCGCTCGCACGTAGTAAGTGCC
>JAGVPR010000394.1 GCA_020052115.1 Candidatus Eiseniibacteriota bacterium | reverse complement strand
GGTCACCGAATGCACGGCCTCGAACGCGTAGAGCCGGCTCATCGCACCGCCTTCAGGGCGGCGGCCCTTCGCGAAGTCGCGCGCGTGGCGCACCGCGGCCGGGTGAGTGAGGAGCGGGTCGGCGTCCAGGCAGACGATCACATCGGCGTGATCGAAGGCGAAGTGCGCGTGGTACGGCGCGCCGAATGCAAGCACGGCGCCCTCGCGCTCGTTGTCCGAGGAGAGCGGCTCGTATTCGTAGCGCGCGGCGAGAGGGAAGATCTCGCGAAGCCGGCCCCACATTCGCTCGACGCTCGGCGAAGATGACGCTTCATGCAGCACCGCGAGGCCGCTGCCCCCGCTCGCGCGCAGCGCCGCGAAGTGCTCCGTCGCGAAGGCGGCGAAATCATCCCATGTCTGGTTGAGCCGCTGCCCGCCTTCGCGGCGGATGGCCGTCCGGCTTCGCGCCGGGTCGTAGAGCTCGAGCACGCTCGCCTGCGCGATCGAATCGGTCGCCCCGAGGCTCATCGGATGGGAAGGATTGCCCTCGATCTTGATGGGGCGGCCGTCATAGCTCGTGACGAGCAACCCGGTCGCCACCCCGCCGATCTCCATCGCCGTCGCGTACTGCTCCGAGACGCCGGGCGTGTATCCGGCCGGCCGGGAGAACGGGACGATGTTCTCCTTCGGCCAGCGGCATCCCGAGAGCCCGGCGAGCGCGGCGGAGGCGCCCATCAGCTTCAGGAACTGGCGGCGCGTGGCGGGCGGCAGCGCCTCCCAGCTCACGCCGTGGTGCTCGCGCTCCACGAGCGTGCGGAACGCGCCGGTGCGCTCGAGCTCGTCGAGGCTTCGCCAGTAGGCCGGGGCTCGTTCGTTTAGCGATGACATGTCGCGCAATCCGTCGAGGGGTTGATGTTCTTTTCGTCGCGCAGGCGTTGCCCGAGCGTCGCGGGGCTTTCCGGCGGCACCCAGTCGAGCTTCGTCACGAACTCGACGGGTCGAAGGAAGCGCTCCGGCTCGCGGTGGCAGCCGAGGCACCATCCCATCGTGAGCGGCTCGACCTGCGAGACCACCTCCATGCGGTCCACGCGTCCGTGACAGGAGACGCAGCCGATGCCGCGCGTCACGTGGGCGCTGTGGTTGAAGTAGACGTAGTCCGGCAGGTCGTGCACTCGCACCCATGGGACCGGCAGTCCCGAGGCGAAGCTCTCACGCACCGGCAGGAGCTTCGGACTCTGCGACCTGATCTTCTGATGGCAATTCATGCATGTCTGCGTGGGAGGCAGCGTCGCCTGGGCCGAGATCTCGACGCCCGTGTGGCAGTAGCGGCAGTCAATCCCGAGGTCCCCCGCATGAAGCGCATGGCTATAGGGCACCGGTTGTGCCGGCTGGTACCCGACAGCGGTCGTCCGCGCATGGGTGCCGAGCGCGATGAGAACGCCGAAATAGAGCGGGCCCCCCAGCAATACGATCGGAAGGGCCGGCCGCAGCGTGTTTGTCCACTTTGGAAACGGGAAGGCTCTCATCAGGGAAAGGGATCCGGGACTCCGTTCGATAATTCAATAGACGTTCGGACTCACCAGATTGTGAAGCCTATCACAACCGGAGCATGCCCGGAGGTAAGGACTCTTTTCCGGGGCGCGGGATTCGCGGGAATTCGCAGAGCGCGCGAGGCAGGGCTTCAGCCGGCGTGGATCTCGACGATGTCTCCGTCGAGGAGCGTGTGATCGCCGTGCACTTCCTGCCCCGGAAACACGGCGCTGGGCCCCCAGACTCGCGCGTGACGGAGGGAAGCCGCGATGTCCTTGTGGATGCGGAGCGCGAGGTCGCGGATGCGCGTTCCCTTCAGCATCACGTACGGGCGGTCGTGATCCGCCGGACGCCCCGGCTGCTTCGTGTAGACACGCAGGATTCCCAGCGCGTCGAAAAGCGCGAGGCCGACCGGTTCGAGCCCTTCCTTCATCGTCGCCGAGATGGGGAACACGAGGAAGCGATCACCCAGGAGGGTTCGCAGATCATCGAGGCGTTGCGCGGCGCCGGGCGCGTCGGTCTTCGTCGCGACGAGGAGCGTGCGCCGGAAGCAGTGACCGTCGTCGAGAAGCTCGTGACGCGACCGGTCGAGGTGCACACGCGCGGCTTCGAGCTGGTCCAGGATCGCCTGCGCCTCGAACGGTCCGTCGTCGTTCGACAGATCGCACAGGAGCAGGACCGCGTCCGCCTGGCGCACGAGATTCGGGAACCAGGGGGGCATGCCCCCTTCGGGGACGGGCGGCGTATCCACCAGCTCGAATTGAAGGTCCATCACGGGCATCATCGCGACGAGCGGGAGCTGTGTTGTGAACGGGAACTCGGCGACCTCCGGGCGGGCGTTGGTCGTGGCCGCGACGAAGGAGCTCTTGCCCGCGTTCGGTGCGCCCACCAGGACGATCTGCGCCACCTCCCCCTTCGCGACGTGATACGGGTCGAACCCCTTCTTGCGCTGCTGCCGCTCGCTCGATTCCTGGAGCTTCGACATCCGCGTTTTGAGGTCGGCCTGGAGCTTCTCGGTCCCCTTGTGCTTGGGGAGAATCGCGTACATCTCCTTCAGGCACGCGATCTTCTCTTCAGTCGAGCGGGCCTCGCGAAAGCGGTGTTCTGCTTCCCTGTACTGCGGCGGAACATTGGTCGGCATCGGTGCTCTTCCGCTGCTGGCTCCGTTGAAGGGTGGCGTCCGCCTCCCCAACCGGGGAGGCCCTCCGAACCGGGCCCATTGTACACGCAGGCGGGGAGCGTGGGCAGGGGTGTCGTCTTGCTCGCCTCCGAATCTCGAAGGCGAGCGCACACGCCCGAAACCGGGCGCCCAGCAATACACGACGCCCCAACGGATTGACAATTCGAGCGAAATTGCGTACAGTAACTGACAAGTGCGCGGCGCCGGTTCGCGCGACCCCTCTCGGAGGCACCCTTCTTGCGGCGGGGATCCCGCCGGCTGGTCAGTTCCAATCCCGCCCGGGGCAGGCATGGAGGCGGAAGCCCGTTTCTTGGGTCCGCCAAGTCGTCTGTGGAGCCCTCTGCTGGGCAGAGCGGCGGCGCTCCTCGAATGCGTTGCGGCTGAGGCCGTGTCGTCCAGCGGCCCCCCGCGCGAGGAAGGAGTCCGGGTCCAGTGAAGCCCAGGAATCTGTTGGTATCCGTGCTTGCCGGGGTTCTCTGCTCTTCCGTCACCGCCCACGCCTTTCCAGTCGAACGCGCCGCCCGCCCCGCCGAGGCCTTTGCACCGGCCGCGCCGCAGCCGGCCAAGGCGGCCGCAGACACCTTCTGGTTCGGCGGCGCTCATTGGGATGCTGTCCAGTCGCGCTGGGAGGCGAACGTCAGCACCTCCCGCACCAACCGCTGGACGTTCGACTCCGGCGTGGATGACGACTTCGAAGGTTGGAGGGGCTACGACAACTCACTTGTCCCTCTCCCGACCTGCCCGCGTCCCCCTGTCGGCACGCCCGACAACTCCGACTTCCGCTGGACCCACGACTCCCTCTACTCGCTGTACGGCACGCCGGGCACCGATCTCTTCCCGAGCGCGACGCCTCCCGATACAGGGGCAATCTGGTGCGCCAAGTACGAAGTCGAGGCCGATGAGCTGTGTTACTCGGGTGGCCAGGGCTTTGGTCCCAACTGGCGCCACGAGGCGAGGAAGACGTTTGAATACGGAGGCTCGGGCGACACGCGGCTGACGTTCAAGTACTTCAGCGACACCGAGCGGAACTACGACTTCACCTACCTCTACCTCGAGTTCAACAGCGCGCGGGAGGCCGCTCCTCGCGTCACGTTGACCTTCGCCCTCGGCAGCCCGGCCTCGAAGCGCACGAAGATAATCACGGTGAGCGCCGCCTCCATCCCGGACGGCACGACGCAGATCAGCACGGTCTTTCGTTGCACGTCGAGTGAGTGGGGCGGATCCGGCTTCGGCCACACGTACGGCGGATTCGCCTGCTACGACTTCAAGTACGAGAACCTGAGCACGCCCGCCAATGACGACGAGGACACGTTCGAGCTGGGCCCGGAGGGCTGGCAGTTCTTCCAGCCGGAGGGGATCGGGGACTTTGTCCATGTCGAAGATCTCGCGAGCCTGCCCCCGCCGGCGGCGCCGTGCGCCGCTCTCGCTGGGAACGTCCTGGTGATGAGCGACCCGGTGGGTCCGCCGCGTCATCCGGACGGCCAGGATGCGTTCGCGCTCTCGCCGCTCATTGATCTTGCTGAACTCGGCCTCGGAAACGCCTCGGTCAAGCTGGGGATTGCGGACGCCTACATGGACCTGCCGTTCAGCAACTCGGTGTTCTACAAGCTCTGGCTCAAGCAATACCCGGTTCTCTGCCAGACCACCGGGCAGTTCATCGAGGCGTATCAGGCTCCGGACGCGCTCATCACCTACGTCCCGGTCCCGACGTGCTACGACGATCAGGTGTTCGAGGACTTCTCCACGTCTGCCCCGGACATTGACTACTGCTACTACGCTCTCGAGATCCTGAACCTCTGTTCGGTCTCGACCGGATGCACCGATCCCTCGGGCGGGAACGCTTCGCCTTACTGGGACAATCTGGCACTCGCCGTGAGCAATTCGGGAACTGTCATCGGCGACGACCCCGCTGGTGTGCCGAAGGTGAGCAGCCTGTCGATCTCCCCAAACCCCTTCAATCCGCTGGTCCGCCTGAAGTACGCACTCGCGGCCCCGGGGAAGGTGACGCTTCGCATCTTCGACGTTCAGGGCGCTCTGGTGAAGACATTGGTGGACGAAACGAAGACCGCCGGTCGCTATGAAGCCCTCTGGAACGGCACGGACGACGGGAGCCGCCGCATGGCCTCGGGCGTGTTCTGGGCGCGTTACGAGACTCCGGGAAGCGAGATCGTGAAGCAGCTCGTGTTGCTCAAGTAGGACGATGGCGCGCTGTGCGGTCAGGGCGGCTGTACCCATGATGACAGTGACGAGGCTTCTCGCAGCGGCATCGCTCATCGTCTCCGTCCTCGCGCCCGCCGCCCAGGCGCGCCCGACCAGGACGGCCGAACGTCCGGCGATGCCGTTCGAGCCGCCGGCACACGCGCCGGCGGCCGCCAAGGCGGCCGCCGACACCTTCTGGTTCGGCGGCACGCACTGGGATGCGGCTCAGGCTCGATGGGAAGCGAACGTCAGCACCTCGCGCACGAACCGATGGACGTTTGATTCGGGCGTGGACAACAACCTGGAAGGCTGGTGGGGGTTCGACGATACGGAGATCCCGCTGCCTACCTGTCCGCGGCCGCCGGTGGGCACTCCCGACAACAGCGACTTCCGCTGGACGCATGAACACCTCTACTCGCTCTACGGCACGCCGGGAACGGATCTTTTCCCGAACGCCGCGCCGCCGGATACGGGCGCGATCTGGTGCTCCAAGTACGAGGTCGAAGCCGACGAGCTGTGCTACGTGGGCGGCCAGGGCCATGGTTCGAGATGGCACCACGAGGCGACGAAGACGTTCGCTTACGGGGGCTCGGGCGACGTGCGCCTCACCTTCAAGTACTTCAACACCACCGAGAAGAACTACGACTTCACCTTCCTCTACCTGGAGTTCGACGGGGTGCGAGAGAGTCTGCCGCGCGTCACGATGACTTACACATTGGGCAGCCCAATCTCGAAGCGGACGAATACGCTCACGGTGAGCGCCGCCTCCATCCCTGCCGGTACGACTCAGATCACCAGCGTTTTCCGATTCACCTCGGATAGCGGCTGGAGCGATGAGGACGGCGTGGGATTCACCACCGTGTACGGCGGCTTCGCCTGCTACAGCTTCGGGTACGAAGACCTGGGCACGCCCGGCAACAACGACGAGGACAGCTTCGAGGAGAGTCCGGAAGGCTGGACCTTCCGCCAGCCGGCCGGCGTCGGTTCGTTCGTTGGCATACAGAACATCTCGAACCTGCCGCCACCGGAGACCACGTGTCCGTGCACGGGAACGGTGCTGCAGGGCAACGTGCTGACCCAGTGCGACGCGCAGGGGCAGCATCCGGACGGGCAAGACGCGTTCGCGATGTCGCCCCTCATCGATCTCGATGAAGCGGGGCTTGGAGGCGTTCCCGTCAAGATGGTGTTCGGCGACGCATACATTGATCAGCCGCTCGACAATGCCGTCTACTTCGAGGTCTGGCTCAGGCAGTACCCGGTGCTGTGCGAAGCCACCGGCCAGTTCATCGAGGACTTCGTCTCGTCGGGCTATGCCATCACTATCCCTCTCGTCAATACGTGCTTGGACGATGTGATCTTCGAGGACTTTTCACTCACCGCGGCCGACATCGACTACTGCTACATCGCCATCGAGGTCCTCAGCCTGTGTTCCGTCTCGACGGAGTGCATGAATCCTGGCGGGAACAGCACCCCGTGGTGGGACAACATGGCGCTCGTGGTGACCGGGACCGCCGGGGCACCTCGGGTGGGGGCGACCGAGATCCGGCCGTTCCTTCAAGATATCTTCGCCGCCGACGGCAGCCTGCGTCCGAAGTCCACCTGCGTGCTCGACGGCTCGGGGGACGCGAACTTCGGCACCAGCGTCTCCGACGCGGATCTCGAGGACACGATGTATGTCAACGCCGCCGGGACGGGCGTGCAGGTGGATCTGTGGTTCCGCTACCAGAAGGGGCCGGGCACCGGCTCATCCAACCTGTTCTTCTCGAGGTATCCGGCCGAGAGTACCTGGTACTCCGCGCGTTGCGACTCCGGGCGCAGCAGTGCCGGGGAGACTTGGTACACATGGTGCTCCGAGTACCATGAGGCTTCTCCGTACTTCTCGGGTGAGAACGCCGAGGCCAACGAGATCCTGCCGGACCGCGTGTTCACGCCTGGAAGCCACATCGAGTACTACTGGAGCGCGAACCACCTGGCCGCGCCCGGCCTCAAGCACTGCTGGCCGGATGTGCCGAGCGGGGATCAGCCTCTGTCGGTGGATCTGCTGCCGGGGATGTGGGCGACCGCGACGGGGGACACGATGTGGCCGTGCACGCTCTACATCAATGGCGAGAGCCGCCAGCCGCTCAGGGCTTCCTCTCCATATCACATGATCGAGCCGGCGCTCGACCTGGCGCTCGCCGGCGCGATGGGCAACCCGCATCCGTTCGACCGTTACGACGATGTTCTAACCGGGTCGAACACGAACGCCTCCTTCGCCCGCCAGGTGACGGGTGACAACGGGATGACCGATCTCCAGTCTCTCGGCTACTGGACGATCATCGGCGTCTACGGGTCCAGCAAGACCTACACGATCAGCAATGAGGACGGGCAGCTTCTTTCCTTCTGGCTCTCCACGACTGCCGGTGGCGCGAACGAGCATCGTCAGCTCCTCTACTTCTCCGGGGAAGGGCTCGCGGTGGACATGTCGAACCCCCTCAGGCCGCAGGCCACGAATCTGCTGAACAACTACTTCGGCGTGCAACTGGCGTGCAGCCCCTATCGAGAGGCCGGTTGCCCAACGGGATCGGTGGCCGACACGAGTTTCTGTGTGCAGCTGAGTCCTGCGGCCGGCGCCGATCCGGACTTCGTCTTCAGCGGGAGCCCGTACCGGGCGGAGGGCAACGGCTGCCCGAGCCGGAGGCGGTTCTCCGTGCTCCATGTCAACGCGGCGGTCCCGACCGCGAAGCCGAACCTCGACTACGTCGATCAAGACGGACCGAAGGGCACGACGCACTACGCCTCGGTGACGAACGACAGGGCCGGCGAAGGCAACGGGGACTATCGGACGGTCTTTGACGGCGTGGGACTCTCGCGGTTCCGCCGTCCTGCGGCCGCAGGCTGGGAGTGCACGCGCGACAGCCTGGCGATCGTGGACCGTCTGCGCGATGTGGTCACCTGGGGTTTCGCGCAATCGCCCACTCCTCTTTCGCTGTGCGGCCCCTACCAGTCGATTGATGTGGAAGACGACCCCGCCGCGGTCCCCAGAGTCAACTCCCTCACCGTCTCACCGAATCCCTTCAATCCTCTGGTCCGCCTGAGGTACGCGCTCGCGGCCCCGGGGAAGGTGACGCTTCGCATCTTCGACGTTCAGGGCGTTCTGGTGAAGACGTTGGTGGACGAAACGAAGACCACCGGTCGCTATGAAGCCCTCTGGAACGGCACGGACGACGGGAGCCGCCGCATGGCCTCGGGCGTGTTCTGGGCGCGCTACGAGGCGCCGGGAAGCGGCATCGTGAAGCAGCTCGTGCTGCTGAAGTAGTCGAAGGAACGGGCCCCCGGAGCATCCCCGCTCCGGGGGCTTTCTCTACCGAAGCCACCCCAGCGGATCCTGTGGCGAACTGCCCTTGCGCACCTCGAAGTGCAGGCACACGCCGCGGATCGAATCGGTCGCGCCGACGCGGCCTATCGCTTGGCCGGCTTCGACGTCTCTTCCGACGCCGACCGCAAGGTCCAGCGCGTGCGCGTAGAGCGTGTAGTACCCGCCCCCGTGATTCAGGATGATGCAGTTGCCGTATCCGGGCAGCCACTCCGCGAACTCGACCCTCCCGGCCGCCACTGCGCGGAACGGCGTTCCCTCCGGCGCCGCTATGTCCACGCCGTTGTTGCGGATCATCGTCCCGAACTTCGGATGCTTCTCGGTCCCGAAGCGCGCCGTGATCTGCCCCGAGACCGGCCACGGCAGGCGGTCCCTGTTGCGCGCGAAGTCGGGGTAGAGCGGAAGCGGTGCCGCCGGCTTCTCTCCGCGGCGCTCGGCCGCCTCGCGCTCCCGGCGGCTGGCTTCGAGCCGCTCGATGAGCCTCGAGATCTCGGCGCTCGCCCGCTCGAGTTCGCGCACGGCTTCCTCGTAGCTCGCCTTCTTGTCGCGCACGCGCTGCGTCGCCGTCTCACGCTCCTTCTTCTTCCGCGAGAGCGCCGTGCGCGCCGACTGCTTCTCGGCGCGGACCGCCGAGATCTCCTGCTGGCGCTGTTCGAGGCCCTCCACCGTCTCGGCCACCTGCGCGCGCCGCTCACGCGTCTGCTCGATCAGGTGCTTGTCGCTCTCGAGGAGGATCGTGAGGAAGCGGGTGCGCACGACCAGGTCTCGGAAGGAACGCGAGGAGGCGAGCAGCTCGAGCTGGCTCGACGCGCCTCGCTTGTAGATGGCCCGCGCGCGCCCGGCCAGGGTCCGCTGCATCTCCGTCAGCTCCGTCGAGACCTCTCCATGCAGGAAGCGCTGGCGCGTGAGATCGGTTTCGATGTCGCTTTCCTGATCCTCGAGCTTTCGGATGAGCTTCTCGGTGAGGACGACGTCCTTCTCGACGGCCCTCAGCGAGCGCACGTTGTCCTTCTCCTGGCGCGAGAGCTGATCAATCCTCTTGCGGTTCTCCTCGATGTCCTTGCGGATCTGCTCGAGTTCCTTCGAGCGGTTCAGGATCTCCTCGTCGGGCGCCTCCTTCACCGGCGGGCCGGGCTCCGCCCGCCCGTTCTGGGCCCAGGCATTGGTCAGCCCGCCCGCCGCCGCCGCGG
>JAGVPR010000398.1 GCA_020052115.1 Candidatus Eiseniibacteriota bacterium | reverse complement strand
GAGCCGTCCGCGGCCGGCGTGCCCGCGACGCACCACACCTCGCCGTCCAGGGTCGCGAGAGAGGCGGTCGCAACCGAGGCAAGCCCCGCATTGAGGGTGTCCCACTCGCCGGCGGCGAGGCGCGAGACGCCGAGCGCCGTTCCGAACCACCGCGTCGAGCCCGAGATGAGGATCGCCCGAATGTCGAAGGAGACGAGCCCGCATCCAAGATCAATCCCCTGGGTGCAGGAGTTCGCGGTCGGCAAGCCGTCGCGGAACTCGGCGAATCCACGACTGGCCCCCACCCAGAGCGCCGAACCGACGCAGGTCAGCGTGCGGATCCGGGAGTCGGGCAGCCCGTCGATCTCCTGGATGCGCTTCCACGTCGAGTTGGAAGGATCGAAGCCGCTCACGGCGCGGTCGGCCGAGCCGAACCACACGATCCCGTCCGATCCGATACAGACAGACGTGAGCGTGTCGCTCACGAGCGTGCTACGGGCGCGGTTCAGGACCGTGGTCTCGAGGCTCGATAGATCCACACGCACGACGCCCCCGCCCGTCGCCCACCAGAGCGCATCACTGTCCGCGGCCAAGTCGCTCACGCCGTTCGACCACGTGTAGCTCGTCCAGTCGCCGACGGCGGCGCCGGCGGCCGAAGCCCAGGCTGCGGCCAGGAGCGCGCAGGCCCCCAAGGTAAGCAGGAGACGGCCGGTCATGACACCTCCGCATTGAGCGAGACGGCCGGGGCCGGACGGCCTCCAGCCAGATTTCTCACCAGTATCTTCCAGTCGCGGGCCACCGTCCAGCCGAGCACGTATTCGAGGTCGAGCCGCCGCTGCTCCGCCGGCTCCAGGCCGGAGCGGGGTCCCCAGGGACCGAGAAGCCCGGGACGCGCTTCCATGTGCAGGTCCCGGAGCGCCGCTGGGAGCGTCCCGACCTCCTCAGGCGTGAGTGGGGCCACCCCCACCAATGCGATGCGCCCGGAGAGCACCGATGGGAGCCCCGCGTAGGCGGCGAGCGCCGGGGAACGTATCCCGGCCAGCCGTTTCAGCACAACCACCCCGCGCGGACCGGCGGCCCGCAACCGCTCGATCGTCAACGGGGCCCCGCGAATCGCGCGCAGGCAGGCGTGAACGGCCAGGAACGGCGCGAGAGCCACGAGAAGGATCACCGCGAGCGCCGAGTCGTTCGCCCGCTTGCCGAGTCCGAGAAGTCCCGGCCGGGCCGCGCTGTCCAGACGGAGCGAAGCGATGCCCCCCAGATCCTCCATGCGCATCCGGCCCCCGAGCAGGGGAGCGAACTCCGGCGCGATGCGCACGACGATGCCGGCACGCATCCACCCGGGCACGGCCGCCGTCCATTCGGCCGGCCACGCGCCGCTCCAGAGCAGCAGCACATCGCTCACGCGCTCGTCTTGCAAGAAGCCGAGAAAGCCCTCGGGACGTCGCGCCGCCGGCGATGACCCGAGAGATAGAAAGATCGGATCGTACCCGGTCTGTGGGCGGCCCTTGTGCGCCGCCTCCGCCGCCGAGAGCGCGTCCTCCGGACCCAGAACGACCAGCCGCCTCCGGTCGAAGCGCTGTGAGACGGCCGCCTCGTAGAGCCGCACAAGGAGTCCGCGCGCCGCCGTCACGAGGATCGCCGCGCAGACGGCGAAGAGCACGAGCATGCTGCGCGAGAAGGTCTGCCGGTACGAGAGGAACGTGAGCGCCATGACCACGATCGTCGCCACCAAGAGCGCGCGGCTGGTCTCGATCAGGCGATCGGCCCAATCCCCTGTCCGGCCGCGACGGTACAGGCCGAACGCGTAGAAGCAGAGCAGCGCGACGATGTCGAGGAGCACGAGGTACCCGCCGTAGACCCCGAGGGGAAACACGGGCTTCTGGAGCGCGAAGGCGAGCCAGGCGCGCAGGGCGTAGGCGAGCAGGAACGCGGCGTTCAGCGCGACGAGGTCTCCGGCGAGCAGAAGGACGCCCGTCATCCGCCTGCGGTTCCGCTTGAGCAAATAGAGAACGCCGCTCCATTTCTCATAGAAACGGAGCGACGAGGCGATGTGCGTGCGGAGCGAGCGCCCCATCGGACTTCGCGCGCTCTCGCGCCGGTGGTGATGCACCATCATCGCCTCGGGCTGGTAGAGGACGCGCCACCCGCGCTTGCTCATGCGATAGCACCAGTCCACATCCTCGAAGTAGAGGAAGAACCGCTCGTCCATCGGCCCCACATCCTCGACAGCCTCGCGACGGACGAGGAGCGCGCCGCCGATCACCCAATCCACGGTCATCGAACGGTCATGATCCTCATCCATCATGAGGTGGCGGCGCTCGACCCGCCGGAGCGGCAGCAGGCGGCGCAGGAAGGTGCGGCGGGCGAGGAAGGTGCCGAACGTGTAGAACCGGCGGCAGGAATACTGGAGCGTGCCGTCGGGGTTCAGGAGCTTCGGCGCTGCGATCCCGACGGAGGGAGCCGATTCCATCGCGCGCCAGAGCGCCTCGACGGAGCCGGGCAGGAGGCGCACGTCCGGGTTGAGGACGAGCACGTAGCGCTCGCGAGCCTCCCGGAGCCCGCGGTTGACGCCGCGCGCGTACCCGAAGTTCTTCTCGTTCACCACCAGGCGCGCCTCGGGATACTCGCGAGACACGACTTCGGCGCAGCCGTCTGTCGAGGCGTTGTCCACGACGAGGATCTCCGAGACGTTTCCCGCCTCGCGCAGCGACCGGAGGCACTCGCCGATGAAAGTCCGCGAGTTGTAGGTCACGATGACGGCGGTGACCGGGAGCTTCATCGCTCCGACTCCCCGCGCGCGCCGAGGGGCGCCCGATGGCGGCCCCCTCCGAGGCGGCTCCAGAGGTCCACGAATCGCAGGCGCCACACCATCCAGATCGCCTCCCAGATGATGCGCCGCGACATCTTCGAGATGCCGGCGCGCCGGTCGGTGAACGTGATCGGAATCTCGATAATGCGAAAGCCGCGCCTCCATGCCAGGAAGTTCATCTCGATCTGGAACGAGTAGCCGTCGGAGCGGATCCGGCTGAGATCAATTGCTTCGAGCACCTCACGCCGGAAGCACTTGAATCCGCCGGTCGCGTCGTGCAGCGGCAGCCCTGTGATGATCCGCGTGTAGAGGTTTGCGCCGTAGGACAGAAATAGCCGACTGAGAGGCCAGTTCACGACCGTCACGCCGTTCAGGTACCGCGAGCCGACGACGACATCCGCCTGCTCGATCGCCTTCATGAACTCGGGGATCGCGGACGGATCGTGGGAGAGATCCGCGTCCATCTCGAACACGAGATCGAAGCCGCGCTCTAGGGCGTACTTGAAACCGGCCACGTAGGCGCTCCCGAGCCCCATCTTGTGGCTCCGGTGGAGCACGTGCACGCGGGGGATCCGCGCGCGGATTCCCTCGGCGATCTGCCCGGTTCCATCGGGGGAACCGTCGTCCACGACCAGGACCTCGAGGCCGGGTGAGAGCACGAGAAGGGCAGGAATGAGCGCCTGGATGTTATCCGCTTCGTTGTAGGTCGGGATGATGACCAGCATCCTCAACGAGCCGCCCCCCCGTCCTTCCCTTCCTGGAACCAGCGGATCGTCATGGCCAGCGCTTCGCGCACCGGGACCTTCGGCTCCCAGCCGAGCAGCTCGCGCGCCCGGGAGATGTCGGGCTGCCTCACCTTCGGATCGTCCTCGGGCAGAGGCCGGAACACGATCCGGCTCTTCGAGCCGGTGAGCTTCATGATCTCCTCGGCGATCTCGAGCACGGTCATCTCCTGCGGATTGCCGATGTTGACCGGGTCGTTCAGGTCCGAGTTGAGCAGACGGTAAAGCCCGTCCACGAGATCGCTGATATAGCCGAAGGAGCGCGTCTGGCTCCCGTCGCCGTAGACAGTCAGATCCTCGCCCCGCAGCGCCTGGTTGACGAAGTTCGGCACCGCGCGACCGTCGTCACGGCGCATGCGCGGCCCGAACGTGTTGAAGATGCGCGCGACCTTCGTGTTCACGCCGTGATAGCGATGGTACGCCATCGTGAGAGCTTCGGCGAAACGCTTCGCCTCGTCATAGACGCCGCGCACGCCCACCGGGTTTACGTTGCCCCAGTACCCCTCCGGCTGCGGATGGACGAGCGGGTCTCCGTACACCTCGCTCGTGGAGGCCAGGAGGAAGCGCGCCCCGCGCGCTTTCGCAAGTCCGAGCGCCTTGTGCGTCCCGAGAGCGCCCACCTTGAGTGTGGCGATCGGATACTTGAGGTAGTCCTCCGGGCTCGCGGGGCTCGCGAAGTGGAGCACCGCATCCACCGGACCTTCCACGTAGATGAAGTTCGTGACGTCGTACTGGATGAACGCGAACCGCGGGTCGTGAATGTGGGCGATGTTGCGTACATCGCCGGTGATCAGGTTGTCCATGCAGATCACCTCGTGCCCGCGATCGAGCAGGTGATCGCACAGGTGCGATCCGATGAAGCCCGCGCCGCCCGTGATCAGGATCCTCAATGCTCCCTCCCCCCCTCGATCCTCCGGCGCACGGGATACTCGCGGCGCCGGTCCTGGTTCGCGATCATCTCGGCGAGAAGTCCCATCGAGACGAACTGAATCCCGAGCAGGATGAGCCCGACGCCGAAGAGCAGCAACGGCCGCACCCGAAGGCCGCGGCCCATGATCCACAGCGCGAAGAAGTAGGCGTGGATCAGAAGACCGACCGCCGTGGTCCAAAGTCCGAGCCGCCCGAACAGGTGCAGCGGGCTCCGCTGCCCGGCCGTGAGAAACATGACGGTCAACAGGTCGAGGAAACCGTTCACGAAACGCGACGGCCCGAACTTCGACCTACCGTGGCGGCGCGCCTCGTGCCGCACCGCCTTCTCCCCCACCCGGAACCCCTGCCAGTGCGCCAGCGCCGGCAGGAACCGGTGCAGCTCGCCGTGGACCGGCAGGTGTTCCACGACCTCTCGCCGGTAGACCTTGAGCCCGCAGTTCATGTCGTGGAGCCTGAGCCCGCTCACGCGCGAGACGACGGAATTGAAGAGCTTGGACGGAATCCGCTTCCCGGCGGGATCCTTGCGCTCGCGCTTCCAGCCGGAGACGACGTCCAGGTTGCCCCCCTGGAGCGCCGCAAGGAGCCCGGGGAACTCGGCGGGGTCGTCTTGAAGATCAGCGTCCAGCGTGAAGACGAATCGGCCGCGGGCCTGAGCGAATCCGGCGGCGAGCGCGGCCGACTTGCCGAAGTTCCGCCGGAAGAAGATCGCATGGAGGCGCGGCTCCGCGCGGGCGAGATCCTCCAGGACGCGCTCGGTCGCATCCGTCGAGCCGTCGTCAACGACGATGATCTCGCCGGCGCCGCCGAGCTGCCCGAACGCCTCACGGATGCGCCGGATCAGCTCGGGCAAGCTCTCGGCTTCGTTATACGCCGGCACGACCGCCGACCAGTCCACGGCCTCCGTGGCGGGTGCAGCCGTCAGGACCGGCCGAGGAATGCCTTCAGCCATTGGGCCTCCTGTCGAAGGGCTTCCCGCAACGGCGTTCGCGGCGCGTAGCCCAGCTGGTCGCGCGCGCGGCTCACGTCGGCGCCGGTGTGGCGTGGATCGCCGTGCTGCGGCGGCGCGTTCTCGACACGCGCCCTCACCTCGAGGATCTCCTCGAGATCGGCGATCGCCTGCCTCACGCTCACCCGGCCCCCGCCTCCGATGTTGTACACCGCTCCGTTCTCCCCGCGCTCGGCCGCGAGCACGTTCGCCTCGACCGCATCGCCGACGAACGTAAAATCGCGCGTCTGCTCGCCGTCGCCGTACACGGTGATCGGCCGGCCTTCCAGCATCGCCCGCGCGAACCTGTGGAACGCCATGTCGGGGCGCTGCCGCGGCCCGACCACCGTGAAGTAGCGGAGCGAAACCGTCGGCACCCGGTGCTGCACCCAGTACAGCCGCGCCAGGTGCTCCCCGGCGAGCTTCGTCACGCCGTAGGGCGAGATCGGCCGCGGCAACGCGTCCTCGGACGTCGGGAGCGTCTCGGATTCGCCGTAGATGGACGACGAGGATGCATAGACGAACCGGCGGATCCCGCTCCCGCGACATGCCTCGAGGAGCCGCTGCGTCGCATTCACGTTGTTCGCCGTGTAGCCGTCGAACTCCGCACCCCAAGAGGCGCGCACCCCCGCCGTGGCCGCCTGATGGAACACGACCTCCGCCCCTTCGAGAAGCGGCGGCAGCGGCGCCGAGCGCAGATCGGCCTCCACGAGCCGGAATCCCGGCCGGCCCAGGGCCCCCTCGATACTTCGGCGCTTCTGGGAGAGGTCATAAGTAGACGTGAACGCATCCACCCCGACCACTTCGTGGCCGGCGGCGAGCAGCCGGTCGGCAAGATGCGACCCGATGAAACCCGCGACCCCGGTCACGACGGCGCGCACAGGCCTAACCCCTCTTCGCGAGCGAGTCGTGGAAGGCGTCGCGGTAGCGCCGGACCTCGCTGTCGTCCGGCCGTCGCTTGAGCCAGTCGTCGAGCACGTCCAGCCCCTCCTGCCGCTTCCCCGATTCCCAGAGGGTGAGGAAGAGGTTCCAGTAGCCGTCGCGCAGATCCGGGTCGAGCCCGATCGCCTCGCGATAGAGCTCGATCGCCTCGCCGTAGCGGCCGCTCTCCGCCTGCATGTCGGCGGTGTAGCGAATGAGGAACGGGCTTCTCCCTTGACGCTGCATGAGCTGCTGCATGAAACTCTCACCGCGCGCCAGGTCCTCCGCCTCGCGGTAGAGCCCGCCCAGGTAGTCGAGAACGCCCGGGAAGTCGGTCGAGATCTTCGCCGCCGACTCCATCTGGTCCAGCGAACGCTGGATGTCCCCCGCCCTGGCGTACTGGTAGGCGAGCCGCACGCGGGCGGCGGCGTAGTTCTGGCAGAGCCGCTGCTCGTTCTCGTCCTTGTAGATCGAGCGGTCATAGAAACCGTCGCGATCCAGCAGGCCGCGGTAGTCGTACTTGCGATCCATCATCTCGAGCGCCACGGTCTCGTTCACCATGTCGCCGGGCGGCTGCGGGTGGACGCGGAAGACGAGCCCTTCCATCTGGAGCTGCTTCTCCAGGCCCATCTGATCCGGCACGGTCACGGCGATGTAGAGCGGGCGCTTCCATTCGTTCTGCTGGATGATGTGCATGACCGCGAGGTCCTTGAGCAGGAGGACCTGACCGGTCACGCGGTCGCGCTGAGGAATGGCGTAAGGCTCCGTCATGCCTGGCGTCACCTGGCGGATCGGCTTGACGCCTTCGATCTGCGCGTCGTCCCACGTGATCGGAACGCGCGGCTCGATATCCCTGATCTGCCGCAGATACCACGTCGTGTTGAGCAGGCTCAGGTTCACGACGCGCACGTCCTTCCGGAAGTTCTCGACCTCCTGGATGTACCAGAGCGGGAACGTGTCGTTGTCGCCGTTCGTCAATAGGATCGCATCCTCCGGCAGGCCGACGAGCATGTTGTGCCCGTACCCGTATGCGACCCAGTTGCCGCTCCTGTCGTGCGCGAAGTACTGGTGCGCGAGCGGCAGAAGGCTCACGAGCACGCCGAGGGCGAGAATGGCCGCCGTCGCGACGCGCGCGGGCCGAACCAGCTCGCGCAGCCGGAGCGCCAGATCCGCCACGCCCATCCCGATCCAGATCGCGAAGAAGTGGAACGACATGACGAAGAAGTAGTCGCGCTCCCGGACCTCGCCCTCTTTGAAGTTGAGGTAGAAGATGAGGAAGATCCCCGTCCAGAAGTAGAGCATGAACTGGAAGAAGAACCCCTTCTTCTCCCGCAGCCAGTGCGCCAGCGCCCCCAGCATCCCGAGGAACAGAGGAACGAACCGGCCGACGAAGCCGAGCCAGTCTCCCAGCACGAACTGCTGCGACAGGTAGCGAAGGTACATGTGATTGATCTGGTACCACCAAGGCGCGCGGCGCTCGAACGGGCTGCCGGGCTTGTACTGGTCGCGCGTGACGACGAGCCAGAGATCCTTCCAGTTCGACGGATCGGCTTCGTTGATCGAAGGATGGAGACGAGACCGGATGAGGAGGTAGAAGTGGACGCTCAGGCCAAGCACGAAGAGGATGCCGAACCAGGCGACGAGGTTCCGGTGCAGGAGCTTCTTCCACCGGAAGGCCGTCACGAGGGCGGCCCCGGCGAGAGAGATCGCCAGGCTCGCCTGGAGGCTCGACCCCGCGGCCCGCAAGATCGCGAAAAGGGCGATCGCTCCGAGGAGGACCAGCGCGGCCGCCAGCTCCCTTCCGGAGAGAAGCCGGCGCCAGTCCACGACGATCACGAACAGGAAGAGCGCCGGCGCGACGAGGAAGCTGCCCAGGTGGATGCCGATCGAGAGCGACAGGATGTAGACGATGACGAGCAGGATGTTGTCGCTTCCCGGCTCCTGACTCCGCTCCCACCACCGCAGCGTCAGCCACGCGGTCCCGCTCATGATGGCGCTCGACATCGCGTACACCTCGGCCTCGACCGCGTTGTTCCAGAAGGTGTACGAGAAGGCCGTGAAGTACGCCGCGACGAGCCCGGCGCCCACCTGGATCGCCGTCTCCATCGTGGCCGGCGCGCCTCCGGGCGCGGCCGCGCGGCGGCGGTCCCCGGGCGCGCCGTAGAACCAATAGGAGATGAACGTCGTGGTGAGCAAGTACGTGAACACGACCGCGGCTACCGACGCGATGGATGACAGGAAGTTCACCTCGAGGGCGGTCGGCGCCACCGGCAGGAGCGACCAGAGACGTCCGATCAGGACGAAGAACGGCGTGCCCGGCGGATGGGGGATCCCCAGGACGTGCGCCGTCGCTATGAACTCGCCGCTGTCCCAGAACGGTACCGTCCGCTGCACCGTCATCGCATACACGATGAGCGGGACGAGTCCGGCGAGAGCGGCCCCCAGCGTGATCGCGCGTCGCTCGTTCATCGCTCCTCCCGCCCCGCCCCGCCGGCAGCCTTCACCGCGGACTCCGCCGTCTCCATGAGATAGGCCTCCATCTCCGACGTCGCATTCTCCCAGTCGAATCGGCGCGCCCACCGGATCCCCGCCTCACTCATCCGCTGCCAGAGCGCGTCGTCGGAAAGCAGGCGCACGGACGCCTCCGCAAGCGCCTTCAGATCCCCGTGCGGGACGAGGAAGCCGGTCTCGCCGTCGCGCACCGATTCGCAGAGTCCCGGCGAGTTGCTCGCCACCACGGGGACCCCGCAAGCGTTCGCCTCGATCACCGACAGACCCCACCCCTCCTTCGGCGACGTGTAGAGCAGCGCCCGGGTGGCATGGAGGGTCTCGAGCTTCTCGCGCCCGCCGCGATATCCCAGGAAGCGTACGGCGCCGGACACGCCGGCTCGCTCGGCGATGCGGCGGAGCGGCTCCAGAAAGTCGCCCTCGCCGACGATCCAGTACTCCGCGTCCGGCACGCGCTTTCGGATCTCCGGCAGTGCGAGGATCGGGTACTCGATCCGCTTGTACCTCTTGAGCCGGCCCAGGTACGTCATCACCGGGCTCGGCGGCTCCCGCCTCTCCGGAGCGGTGTACAGGCCGTGATCAATTCCGCTCCGGATGACGCGCAGATGCTCCCGCGGGATCCCGCGGGCCGCGAGGTCCTCGCGCGTGCTCTCCGAGAGGACGGCGAACGGAGCCCGCCCGTACACCCGCGGGATCGTCCGTTCGCTCAGCCAGACGCATCCTGCCACCGGGAGGCTCGCCTGGTCAAAGACCGTCGTCCCGAACAGATGCGGCACGTTGGCGAGCACGGGAACCCTCCGGTCCCAGAGCGGGGTGAGAAGCGGGATCTTGTTGAGATCCTCGAAGAGTACGTCGAACCGTTCGCGCTGGAGCTTCCGGCGGTAGAGGAGCGGCGCCAGGAGCGCAAACGTGGGGGCCCGGCCCACCCGGTGCACGCGATAGCCCTCCATCTCCTCCTCGGCCGCCCCCGCGTGAAAGCCGCCCGTGAGGAAGTGGACGTCGTGCCCGCGCCGCACGAGCCGCCGGAAGATCTCGTGGACGATGACCTCGGCGCCCCCGGCCTCCGGATGCCGCATGTCGCGATAGCTCACCACGAGAATCCGCAGCGCCATCATCCCTCCCCCGGCTTCCGCCCCACGGCACCGATCATCGCGAACGTGTAGAACGCGAGGCGCGTGCGGCGGAACCTCTCGCGCGCGAACCGCGAGATCCAGGAGAAGGGCGGGACGCCCCGCGGGTACTTCGGCAGCACCCAGCCGAAGCGCCGCAGGCCGTAGCGAAGCGAGCGGTAGAAGAAGCCGGGTACCATCCAGTCGCCGTAGGCGCCCACGACCCGAAAGCCGCTCTGCTCGAGAAGCCCCTCCAGACGGCGCACCGTGAACTGCGTCTCCCACCCGGCGAACCAGCGGCCGAGCAGGATCATGATCTTCTTCGCGACCGTGTACGGATGCACCGCCTGCGGCACATCCACCAGCAAGTGGCCGCCCGGGGAGAGGACGCGGCGGTTCTCTAGAAGCAGCGGCATCGGGTCCCGGAAGTGCTCCAGCAGCCCTTGATGGAAGACGATGTCGAACGCCCCTTGTCGAAACGGCATGCACGTGCCGTCCCCTCGAACGAGGAGCAAGTCGGCGGACGCCGCTTCGGCGACACGGCGCGTCACAAGGAGCGATGAAGGCGAGTAGTCCAGGACGACGACGCGCGCGCCGGCGCGGTCGAGGACGATCGAGTCGCGCCCGGATCCCGCGCCGACCTCGAGCACGCGCTTTCCGGCCGGCTCGAGGTCGAGGAGCTGCGCCACGACCCGGTCCTCGTTCGTGTACACGTCGTCGAGTTCGGGGAGGTTCGCCCAGTAGCGTTCCCAGTGCTCGCGTGTCGAGGCCCTGACGGTCACGTGGGGCTCTGTCCTCTAGCGTCCGAGATGGAGGCGGAGGGCCAGCAGTTCCGGAAGGCCGGCTTCCGCGATCCGCCGCGCCGCCTTCTCGATGTCGTATTCCACGCGCACGAACCGCACCGACTCCTCCTCCTCGGAATAGAGGGTGAACGCCGCGCGCGGGTCCCCGTCCCTCGGCTGGCCGACGCTTCCGACGTTGACGAGATAGCGAGCCCCGTCGGCGGCGGAGAATTCGGGGCGGCCCACGAGGCCGACGTGGCCGTCGCGGGCCTCGTACGCCACCTGCCGGTGCGTGTGGCCGAAGAAGCAGAGGCGGGCCGTCGCCTGGTCGAACTCGTACCGCGCGTCGTCAATGCGGAGGATGTAGTCCCAGGCCTCCGGCTCGCTGGGCGCGGCGTGGACATAGAGCACGTCGCGGACCAGATGGGTCATCGGCAGAGCGCGAAGATACGACACGCTGTCCGACGTGAGGGCGTGCGCCGTCCAGGAAACCGCACGCCGCGCATCCTCGTTGAAGCCGCCGGCGTCCAGCAGGTTCACAGCCGCGTGGTCGTGATTGCCCGCCAGGCAGACGACTGCCCGCTCGCGGATCAGCTGAACGCATTCGTTCGGGCTGGCGCCGTAGCCGACGATGTCGCCGAGGCAATGAACGGCGTCCGCGCCCAGGCTGTCGCTGGCCGCGAGCGCCGCCTCGAGCGCTTCGAGATTCGAGTGAATGTCGGACAAGATCGCGATTCGCATGCCGTCCTCAAGCTCCCTCGGCCTTCGATGGCTCCTCGTTCTCCCGCCAGACCCCGTCGAGCACGCCGTTGACGAATCCGCCGGACTCGCGATTGCCGAAGCGCCTCGCGATCTCGATCGCCTCGTCCATCACGACCCGCGCCGGCACGTCCGGGCGGAAGAGCAGCTCGGCGATCGCAAGGCGCAACACGGCCCGGTCCGTGGCCGCCAACCTCTCGATCGTCCAGTTCCGAGCGTGGCGCGAGAGGGCGGCGTCAATCTCCTCTCGCTGTTCCGCCACCAGAGCCATCAGCTCCGATGCGTACGCGCGCACGCCGGGCGCGGCCGGGGCCTCGACGTCCTCCGCGTTCAGGAGCGCCGGAGGCGAGTCCCCGGTCACCTCCATCTCGTAGAGGAGGCGGAACGCCAACTCGCGCGCGCGTCGCCTCTCACCCTTCGCACGGCCCACGGCGGCCTACTTCGTCTTCTTCTTGACGATCACCGTCAGATTGGCCATCTCGATCGCGGAGAGAGCCGTGTCCCAACCCCGGCCCGTGCCCTTGACCCCGGTCCGCTCGAGCGCCTGCTCCAGGTGCTCCACGGTGACCACGCCGAAGATGACAGGCACACCGGTCGAGAGCGCCGCCTGCATCACGCCGCGCGCAACCTGGCCGCCGACCAGCTCGTGGTGCGAGGTCTCACCCCGGATCACCGCCCCGAGAGCCAGGACGGCGTCGGCCGCGCCCTGCTGAGCGAGGCGCTGGGCCAAGAGCGGGATCTCGAACGCCCCGGGAACCCAGTACACCGTAATGTCCTCCGCCCGCGCGCCGTGGCGAATCAGGCAATCCTCGGCCTCCGCCACCAGCCGATCGGAGACGATCCCGCTGTAACGGCTGACCACGAACGCGAACTTCTTGCCGGTGGCGTCCAGCGACGCCCGAACCTCGCGTCTCATCCCCTCTCCCCTCCGGAAGCCCCGTCCTCGGGCGGAAGCTCGAGGAGGTGCCCCAACTTGTCCTTCTTCGTCCGTAGGTATCGGCGGTTCGCAGCGTGCACCGTGCCCGGGATCGGCACGCGCTCGGTGATGGCAAGCCCGAACGCCTCGAGCCCCACGCGCTTCATCGGATTGTTCGTCAGGAGACGGATCCTCGAGAGGCCGAGATCGGCGAGGATCTGCGCGCCGATGCCGTAGTCGCGTTCATCGGCCGCGAAGCCGAGATGGTGGTTGGCCTCGACCGTGTCCATCCCGGCATCCTGCAGCTCGTACGCCTTGAGCTTGTTCGAGAGGCCGATTCCACGGCCCTCCTGCCGCATGTACAAGAAGACGCCGCGGCCGGCCTTCTGGATCGCCTCGAGCGCGCGGCCCACCTGCTCGCCGCAGTCGCAGCGCTGGGAGGCGAAAACATCCCCGGTCAAGCACTGGGAATGGACGCGCACGAGCACCGGCTCCTCGCCGCGGATGTCGCCCGCGACGAGCGCCATGTGGTGGTCCCCCTCGATCATGCTCTCGTACAGATAGAGCCGGAACGGGCCGGAGCGCGTGGGCAGCGATGTCTCCGCGATGCGGCGCACGAGGTGTTCGTGCTGATGGCGGTAACAGATCAGGTCGCGGATGGTGATGATCTTCAGATCGAAGCGGCGGGCCGTCTTCTTGAGCGTCTCGAGACGGGCCATGGTGCCGTCTTCATCCATGATCTCGCACAGGATTCCCGCCGGATAAAGGCCTGCCAGCCGCGCCAGGTCCACGGCGGCCTCTGTGTGCCCCGCGCGGCGCAGCACGCCGCCGTCGG
>JAGVPR010000292.1 GCA_020052115.1 Candidatus Eiseniibacteriota bacterium | reverse complement strand
GCAGCGACCACGTCCACGCCGCGTCCCCCGCCGGCGGCGAGGAGCGCCACCGCGCGGCGAAACGCGTCGGGCGACAGGAGCAGGGGCGTGATGTCCTTGAACATGATCCCCTTCTTCGGGAAGTCCGGAATATCGCGGATGAAGCCCCGCAGGTCGTCGTTCACGCTGTGCCGCCTCCTTCCAGGCTCAAGCGTCCTTGCTCCGCCAGCTCGATGATCTCCTTCATCTTGTGGAGCGCGCGCTTCTCGATCTGGCGAACGCGCTCGCGACTGACGCCGAACATCCGGCCGGCCTCCGCGAGGGTGTACGGCCGGCCGTCGTAGAACCCGTAGCGCACGCGCAGCACCGCCTCCTCGCGACCCGGCAGCTGCTCCAGGTAGCGCGAGATCCGCTCGCTCTCAAGGTGTCGGTCTATCAGCTCCTCGAGCGAGGGTGGCGCGTCCACGATCTCCATCTCGCGGAGCCCCTCGTACGCCTCCTGGCTCCCCGCGACATCGAGCGACTTGATGCCGTCAATGAGCGCGCGTACGCGGATCACCTTGCGCAGCGGCTGCCCCATCGCCTCGGCCACCTCATCGAGGGACGGCTTCCGCCCCAACTGGTGGCCCAACTTCCTCTCGGTCGTGACGAAGCGGTTGATGAGCTGCACGACGTGCAGCGGGATGCGCACCGTCCGCGCCTGGTTCGCGATGCCTCGCACGATCGCCTGGCGGATCCACCACGACGCATAGGTACTGAAGCGAAAGCCCTTGCGATAGTCGAACCTCTCGACCGCCTGGATGAGTCCGAGGTTTCCCTCCTCGACGAGATCCAGGATGTCGAGTCCGCGCCCCTGGTAGCTGCGAGCGGTCTTGACGACCAGCCGGAGGTTGCTGAGGATCATTCGCTTTCTTGCGGCCTCGCGAGCCGCCCCCATCCCCTCGGCGAGCGTCTTGCCGAGCGCGATCTCCTCCGCGCCCGTCAAGAGCGGCTGGCGGCGGATCTCCGCGAGGTAGAGCGATGTCGAATCGAGGAGTGAGGGCTCCTCCCGCTCGCCCGCGGCAGCCTTCGGCTCCCGGACAACCGCGGCCGCCGGGGCGATCTCGTCCGCCTCCGACCCGAGTTCGTCCGGCTCGGCCTCCGAGGCCTCCTCATCCCCCTCCGATACCTCCTCTTCCGCCTCCGATACCTGCTCTTCCGCCTCCGTGACCTCTTCGCCTTCGGGCGACGGGTCCTCCATGACACCCTCTCCCACCGCGCGCGGCGGGTCGGGATCGCCTCGCAGGCGGATATTCAGCTCGCGAACGACCTCGAGGAAGGTCTCGAACTCGGAGGAGTCGAAATCGGGGAGGTGGAGAAGCTTCTCAACGGCGCGCGCCTTGATCTGACCGCTCGCGCGACCCGCGCGCAAGAGCCGGTCGAGAGCCTCGCGGAATGACGCCTCGGCGGTCATGCGGATCCGTCAAGCCGGAAAGAGGATCGGCCGCGTCCCGTCCGCGTCCGCCACATTCCGGCGCACGGAACGGACGCGAACGCTTCGTAGAAAAGTGCAGGAAGATGGTCGGGGCGAGAGGATTTGAACCTCCGACCCCCTGGTCCCGAACCAGGTGCGCTACCGGGCTGCGCTACGCCCCGACCGGCACGATCTCCGCGCGCCCGGACCGCTGGGCCCTCAGGACGACGCGGTTCTTGAAACACCCTGGTCATGATAACGGGTCGGCTTCCGCCGATCAAGTCTCGCCGCCGGGATATCTCTCGGCGTCCGCCCACCCCTCCCGGCCGACGAGCGGAACGAAGGCGCACAGGCAGATCTCCTCGACCCGGTCGCCGCCGGGCTCACGGTAGACCCGGATGAGACGCTGGCTGGAGCGATCGCCGATCAGGATCACGAACAGGCCGTTCGCCCGGAGCTGATCCAGCAAACTCCTCGGGACATCCGGGGCGCCGGCCGTCACGATGATCCGGTCGAAGGGAGCGAACTCCTTCCACCCGATGGAGCCGTCCGCGACCCGGAGGATCACGTTCTGGTAGCCGAGCCCGTCGAGGATCGCCTTGGCGCCCGTGGCCAGCGCGCCCATGCGCTCGACCGTGAAGACGCGGTCCGCCAGCTCGGCGAGGATCGCGGCCTGATAGCCCGAGCCGGTGCCGATCTCGAGCACCTTCTCGCTTCCATCGAGCGCCAGAGCCTCGCTCATGAGCGCCACCATGTACGGCTGAGAGATCGTCTGGCCGTGTCCGATCGGCAGCGCGTGATCGCCGTACGCCTTCGGCCAGAGCCCCTCTTCCACGAAACGGTGACGGGGCACGTTGGCGAACGCCTGCAGCACGCGCGGATCGCGGATGCCTCTCGCCATGAGCTGGTCCTCGACCATCCGCGTGCGCGCGGCCGCGAAGTCGGGCGAGGCATCCGGCCTAGATCTCAAGGCGCCACGCCTCCATCTCGACGATGCTGCGGTAGTCGGTGAAATCGAGGATCAACGGGGTGACCGAGATCATTCCGGCCTCGACCGCCGCGAAATCGGTGTTCTCTTCGGGCTCCCAGCCCGGTTCCGCGCCACCGATCCAGTAGTACGCCTTCCCGCGAGGGTCCACCCGTTCGACCATGACATCTTGGTAGAGGCGCTTGCCGAGACGAGTGATCTTGACCCCGCGGATTTCGCTCCTCGACCGGGGCGGGAAGTTGACGTTCAGCACGCAGCGGTCGGGAATCCCATGCCGCAGAGTCGCGCGGACGAGTTCCGGCAGCAGCTCCTCCGCCGCTTCGAAGTGATGATCGTTCCTGGACGCGAGCGAGACGGCGATGGAGGGGATTCCAAGCATGGCGCCTTCGAAGGCGCCGGCCACCGTCCCCGAGTACGTCACGTCGCCGCCAAGATTGGGACCGTGGTTGATGCCGCTCACAACGAGATCCGGGCGTTCGGGAAGCAGCCCGTTGACCGCCAGCAACACGCAGTCGGTTGGCGTCCCGTCCACGCTGAAGAGCCCCTCCCCGATCCGCTGGATGCGGAGCGGCCGGCTCAGCGTCAGGGCGTGGCTCGCCGCGCTCTGCTCGCGGTCGGGGGCGACGACGAAGAGGCGGCCGAGCGGCGCGAGGCAGTTCCTGAGCGCGGTCAAGCCGCGGGCCTGGATGCCGTCGTCGTTCGTCAGGAGAATGTTCAGTGCACGCTCCCTTCCGCGTCCCGTCGCTAGCGCCACCGCCGGCTTCGCCAGATCATCCTCAAGAATCGGCCCGTGTCCACCAGCGGATGTATCGAGCTCCTCTGATCGCCGTAGATCGCCGCGACGCGCACCTCGCCGATCCGGTGGCCGCGGCGGCCCGCCTTGACGATCATCTCCGACTCGGCATCATATCGCCTGCAGTCCAGTTCGAGCCCGCGGAGCAGCGACGCGGTCGCCAGCCGGTATCCGCACTGGCTGTCGCTGACGCGCCGGCCCGCCAGCCGTGACACCACCAGCGATGTGAGACGGTTCGTCCAGAGACGCAGCGGAGGCATGTCGCCCACCGCCGACATCCGCGTCCCGATGACCAGCTCGAACCCCTTCTCCGCGGCCTCCACGAACGATGGAATCGAGGACGGATCGTGCTGCCCGTCGGCATCCAGGAATACGATCGCATCGTGCCCGGCGGCCAGAGCCGCCTCGTAGCCGCTGCGGATCGCAACCCCCTTGCCTTGGTTCGTCTCGTGCCGCAGCACGAGCGCTCCCGCACGCTCCGCCGCCTCCGCGGTCCGGTCACGCGACCCGTCATCCACCACGAAGACCGACGGCGAATCGAGAAACCGCAGCACCCCTGTGACGACAGCTCCGACCCGGTTCTCCTCGTTGAACGCCGGAACTACGGCCGCGACTCTCATGAGGATCTCCCGGCCGGCCCGGTCGCCGGATCCCAGACCGGCTCGAACGCGAACCACTGGTCCACGTGGCGGCGGATCGGCTCCTCGAGCGCGGCCGCGCAGCGGCGCAACCCCTCCTCGAGCCCGCGCCG
>JAGVPR010000389.1 GCA_020052115.1 Candidatus Eiseniibacteriota bacterium | reverse complement strand
GCGCGGGCGCTCCGGCAGTGGCGCCGTGCGCTGGAACGGTCTCGACGCGCTCGGAAGGCGCGTGCCCGCGGGTGTCTACTTCGTGCGCCTCACGAGCGGCGATCGCTCCATCGCGCGGAAGGTGCACATCGTTCCATAGGGGCGCGGGTCCACCCGCGGCGCCGTTGGCGCCTCACTCCGCGATGGAGTATTCTCGCCCGGAGCCGCGGCGGGTCTGCCGCGATGATCCATCGGGGAGGGGGCGGTCATGAGGGAGTCGATCGAGCGGATCCTCGAGGCGGCGCGCACGAAGGGCCGCTTCTCGTTACTCGAGCACGAAGTCTACGCGATCCTCGCCGAAGCCGGGATTGATGTGCCGCGCCATCGCTTCTGGACCGGCGCGCCCGGCGCGGCGCTCCCGGATGAGATCCGGCGATTCCTCGCCGATCTTCCTTCGGACGATGCCGTTCTCAAGATCGTCTCCCCTCAGATCCTGCACAAAACGGACGTCGGAGGCCTTGCGTTCTGCCGGCGCGATCCGGATGCGGTTCTCGAGAGGGCGCGCGGGATCTGGCAAGAGACGGGGCGCCGAGTCCCGGGTGCCGATCGCCGCGGGATTCTCGTGCTCGAGAAGGTCCCGGCGCGAAGCGTCGGCCTTGCCTCGGAGCTGCTTCTTTCGGTCAAACAGGATCCGTCCTTCGGCTCGGTGATCGTACTCGGCTTGGGCGGCGTGCTCACCGAGTGGTACGGGCGCTTCTCCTTCGGCACCTCGACGGCGATCTTCACACCAGGTGCGGTGCGCGAGGGGATCCAGCAGCTCATCTCCGAGCTTCCGGCGCTCGGGCTGCTGTTCCGGCCGAGTCGTCTGCATGCCGAGCCGCCGCTCGATCTCGAGCGGACCGCGGCGCACTGTGAGGCGCTCGGCAGGATCGCGATCGAGTTCGGGCCGGCTCGTGACGGTGCTCGATCGGAATTCACGATCGAGGAGCTGGAGATGAACCCGATGCTCCTCACCGCCGACGGTCGCTGGGTCGCGGTGGACGGCGTCGGCCGGTTTTCGACCGCGAAGGTCAACCGCCCGCACCGGCCGCTCCGAAAGATCAAGAACCTTCTCGAACCGAAGAGCGCCGTGGTGCTGGGCGCGTCGGGGAAGGGGATGAACCCGGGGCGGATCATCCTTCGCAACTTGAAGGCCGGTGAGGGCCCCACGTACGGGCACGTGTACGCCGTGCACCCGAAGGATGAGGCGATCGACGGCATCCCGTGCCTCAGGCGGCTCGAGGATCTGCCCGAGAAGGTGGATCTCGCGGTGGTGGCGATCCCGGCCGAAGGGGCGCGCGATTCGATCCGCGAGATTTGCGAGAAGGACCTCGCCTCCTCGATCATCCTCATTCCCGGCGGCTTTGCGGAGACGGGTCGCGAGGGGCTCGAGACGGAGATCATCGGCGCGCTCGAGGCCTCGCGCGCTCACGAGGGCGGGGGCCCGGTGCTCGTCGGCGGCAACTGCCTGGGCATCGTCTCGAAGCGGCAATACAACACGTTCTTCCTGCCGCAGTACAAGCTGCCGTTTCATGATGCGCCTGGGGACCGATTCGTCGCGGTGAGCCAGAGCGGCGCCTATCTCGTGTCGCTCACGAGCAACCTCGACGGCATCATCTTTCCGCGCGCTTCGATCTCCTATGGGAACCAGATGGATCTGACCGTGTCGGATTTCCTCGAGTATCTCCTCGGCGAAGACGACGTGAAGGTCATCGCGTGCTACGTGGAGGGATTCAAGCCGCTCGACGGCGACCGGTTCTTGAAGCTCGCTCGGGAGCTGCGCGAGCGGGGCAAGCGGGTCATCGCCTTCAAGAGCGGAAAGACCGCCCTCGGCGCGATGGCGGCGCGCAGTCACACTGCCTCGCTTGCCGGCGACTACGCCGTCGCGCGCTGCCTCATGTATCAGGCCGGCATCGTCGTCGCCGACACGCTCAACATGTTCGAGGACTACGCGAAAGTCTTCACCATGCTCTGGGATCGCATCCCGGCGGGCGGCGCCCGCCGCGGCGAGACGATGAGCGGGCCCTCGTGGGGCACGCATGCGCATTCCGAGGGCGGCGCGGAGGTCGGTCGGCGCGTCGGCATCATCTCCAACGCGGGCTTCGAGTGCACATCGGTCCTCGACCGTTTGTTCAATCTGAAGCTCGGCGCCCTCACCGAAAAGACGCGCGCGCGCCTCGCCGAGGTCCTGCCGGGCATCGCGCACGCGGACAATCCGATTGATGCGACGCCGATGGCCGGCACGCCGGAGTTCATCGCGGCCGCCGAGGCGATGCTCGAGGATCCGAACGTGGATGCGCTTCTCATCTCGCCGGTGCCGGTGACGCCGGCGCTCGACAACCTCGCGCCGGATCTGGCGGGGCGGCATTCGGAGAACATCTTCGGGTCGCGCTCGCTGCCCGCGGAGATCATCCGGCTCTTCGGCAACACGACGAAGCCGATCGCGGTTTCCGTGGACTCCGGGCGGCTCTACGACGACTTCGTGATCATGCTTCAGCGAAATGGAATTCCGACCTACCGGAAGATAGATCGCGCTTCGCGCGCGCTCTCGGCCTTGCTGGCTCTATGAGGGGGGCGGGCGCCCTGGGGATTACTCCAGATCCTGGATCCAGATCTCGGCCTGGCCGCTGCGCCTTGATGTGAAGGCGATCTTCGTGCTGTCGGGCGACCAGGCGGGATACGTGTCGCTCGTCCGATCGAAGGTGAGCTGAACGGGGTCCGCGCCATCGGCCTGCATCGTCCAGATGTCGAGGTTTCCCGAGCGGTCCGAATGAAACGCGATACGCGCCCCATTGGGCGACCAGCTCGGGGCCGCGTCCACTCCTTCCCAGAACGTCAGCCGGACGGCCAGCCCTTCCTCCGTGAGCACCGTCCAGATGTTCTCGTCCCCGCCCCGGTCCGAGGTAAACGCGATGTGCAGTGAGTCGGGAGACCAGACCGGGTAGCTGTTCTCAGCGGGATAGTCGTACAAATCCTGATGTGCCCCGCCCACGATCGAGTCCGTGCAGATGGCCGTGGTCAGGAGGGAAGTGCGCAGGACGAAGCCGATGTGGTTCCCTCCTCTGGGCGCCCATGCGGGTCCGAAGGCATCTTCCGCGCGGGACAGGAGCAGCTGGGGCTCGGACCAGGGGACCGGTTCCATCACCCAGATCTCGTCCTTCCCTCCCCGGGTGGACGAAAACGCGATCTTCTGTCCGTCGGGAGACCAACAGGGATGACTGTCGACCGCCGGATCCATGGTCATCCGGGTCGCCATTCCGCCGGCGGCCCGGATCGCGTAGATGTCGCGGTTCTCGGTCTCGCCCCAGTCGGCGACGAAAGCGATGCTCAATCCATCGGGCGACCACCTCGCCCACTGGGCGCCGAAGAGCGACGAGCCCGGGCTCGTCGTGAGACGCCGCAGTCCCGGAACGGACGCGATCACGTTCGAGAGAACCGATCGGTTCGAGAACTCGTCGGCGGTTCGGAGACAGAAATAGTAACTCCGGCCCATCCCGAGACCGGTGATCGTGAACGTCTGCACAGTGCCCGCCGGCGCGGGCGCCGGAGGTTCCATCGGCACCGCCGTCCAGCTGGCGGGAGGGATGGGACTCTCCGCGAAGAAGACCTCGTAGGTCGTCGCCTGTCCCGTCTGACCGTCATCGCCCGGCGCGGTCCATGAGAGAGTGACGCTCTGTGCGGTCGTGGAGGCGGCGGAGAGGTCGGTCACGGCGCCGGGAGGCGTGAGATCCCCGAGCCGCGCGGCCGCGACGTTGGAGACGGCGGACCAGTTGGATTCCTCGTCGGCGCTCTTCAGGAGAAAATACCAGTCGCGCACGCCGGTGGCGGCGACCGCCAGACTCTCGACCTGCCCCGCGGGCTTCGGCGTGAGCAGCGAATCCAGCTTGGTGATGGCCGCCCATCGCTGTGGGGTGATCGGCGTCTCCGAGTAGCGGATCTCGTAGCGGTCGGCCCGCCCGTTCATGTGGTCATCGCCGGGCGCCGTCCAGGTCAGCAGGACGCGCTCGCTCGATGGGCTCGTTGCGGTCAGGTCCTCCACGGCGGCCGGCGGCGTGGCGTCCACGTCGGGGCCGGGGTCCTCATCCCCGCAGCCGGTGAGCGCCAAGAGCGAGGCCGGCAGAAGCAGCAAGGCGCGCCTCTTCATGACCCCTCCTCAGCCGGCGGCGTCACTCCAGATCCTGTATCCAGATCTCCGCCTGCCCGCTTCTCCTCGATGTGAACGCGATTCGAGATCCGTCAGGGGACCAGGCGGGGTCGAAGTCCTTCGCGGAATCGAAGGTGAGCCGGACCGGGTTCGTCCCGTCGGACGCCATCGTCCAGATGTCCAGATTGCCGGAGCGATCCGACTGGAATGCGATCCGCTCCGCGGTCGGCGACCAGCTCGGCGACGCGTCGTCCGTATCCATGAATGTCAGACGAACGGTCGCCCCCTCGCGCGCTCGCACCGTCCAGATGTCCTGCGAGTAGTGGCGGTCCGAGGTGAAGGCAATGCGCGTCGTGTCGGGGCACCAGGCCGGGTGGAGATTCTGCGACGGATCGTTGTAGAGGAGCTCATGATCCCCGCCCGCGGATGGAACGATATAGAGCGCCGAGTACGGGGGGTAGGTCTCGGCGGCGTAGCTGATGTGACTCCCGTCAGGAGACCACGTGCTCTGCAGTACATCTTGCGCGTGGCTCGCGATGAGGGTCGGACCGCCGCCCGAGGCCGCGTCCATGACCCAGAGTTCGCCCTTTCCCCCTCGGTGCGACGTGAAGGCGACTTTCCGGCCATCGGGGGACCACGACGGGTAGGTGTCCACTTCGTGATCCGTGGTGAGCCGCACGGCATCGCCACCGGCCGCGGAGATCGTGTAGATATCCACGTTGGCGCCGTTCCAGTCCGCGACGAACACAATGCTCATCCCGTCCGGAGACCAGTCGGGAAACTGCGCACCGAAGCCGGACGAGCCCGGGCTCGTCGTCAGGCGCCGGAGTCCGGTGATGGCCGTCGCCGTGTTCGACTGGAGTGACCAATTGGGGAAGTCGTCCGCCGTCCGGAGGGCGAAGTAGTAAGTCTTCGCGATGTCCAGGTCCGATATCGTCACCGAGTCGGTCGCGCCGGGGACGCCGGGCGCCGGGGCGTTCGCGGCTTGCGCCGCTTGATCCCAACGGGACGCCGCGATCGGCGCCAACGCGTACCGGATGTCGTAACGCGTGGCCCGCCCCGCCGTGCCGTTGTCTCCCGGAGCCGTCCATGTAAGCGTGACGCTGGTGCCGGTCGTGGAAGTTGCCGACAGATCGGCCACTCTTGCGGGGGCGAGGAGATCGCCCGAAGGGGCCGACGCCACGTTCGAGAGCCTGGACCAGTTGCCGTTGTCATCGGCGGACTTGAGGGCGAATTGCCAGCGACCATGAGGGATGCCCCGCACAGCCACGCTTTCCGGATCCCCTCCGGAACGCATGGTCGCCGGCGGAGTCACGGCCGTCGCGAACGGCCAGGTCGTCGGGGAGAGCGGGTCCGGGGTGCACCGGATGACGTACTGCGAAGCTCGTCCGTCCAGGCCGTCGTCGCCGGGGGCGGTCCACGTGAGGATGATCAGCGTGTCCGACGGGCTCGTCGCGACAAGGTCCTGAACGGTGGCTGGGGGGTCGAGATCCGAAGAGAGGCCGGTCTCGTCGTCCTCGCAGCCCGTGAGCGCGAGGAGCAGCAGCGGCAGGAGCGTCATCACGCGCTTCTTCATCCGTTCTCCGAGTCGAGGCCGTCGTCGTGGATCCACGCGATCGTACGGCGTGCGGGGTCGGAGGGTCAAGGAGGCTTCGGGCCGAGGGAGCGAGGTTGGGGCTACAGTGCCCGGGCGGATTCAGCGAGCGCCGCCGCGAGCGCGACGTGGCGTTCCGCCCATCGAAATGGTGTCGCCCGTACCTTTTCCAAGGCCGCGGGCAGCCAGCTCAGGAGGTGACGTTCGGCGAACTCCGTCCGTCCGCGCACGATTGCATCGAGCGCTTCCCCGGACGCCGTCATCTGGAGGCGATAGAGGTGCGCGACGAACTCGAGCTGGTGCCGAAGGTGATCAGAAGTCTCGGCCGCCGAGTCCTTGAGCGTCAGCCCGAAGACACGATGAAAGAGGATGTTCTCGTGCAGGATGCGGGGCACAGGGTCGCGCTTGTTGTAGTGCGATTCGATGAGAGGCACGGGCGCGTGAGGAACCCCTGCTTCGAAGACGGCGATGAACTCCTGCTCGTATAGTTCGGCGTTTTCCGAGGGGCGTGATCCCGGCGGAACGCGTCGTCCGAGCCGCCGGCCGAGCTCGGCCGCGAAAGCGGATGTCGCCGGGGAGGCGAGCCACTCCCACTGCGCGGCCGAGGGGAAGCGGAAGAGATCGTGAACGAAGAGGAATGCAGTGGCCATGCCCTCGCAATGAGCGACCGTCGCCTCGCGCCCGGAGGCGGGCGCGCTCACGACGAGACCTCGTACCACAGGCTGAAGAACTTCAGACCGTCACGCTGCCCGCGTTCCCCGTCCCAGAGGGCGAAGGAGAGGGGCGTGTGAGCCGGTATGTCCGGGAGCTGGAAGATGACCTCCCAGCCCTCCTCCGTGCGGCGCGCCGTGCCGGGAAACGCCTCGCCGGTCCGCGCCGTCGTCGCGCGCCCGGCCGCCTCGAGCCGCTCGAACCCGCGCCCGAGGTTCCAGTAGTAGAGATTCACGGGCTCCCCGCGCTCGCCCATCATGAGCGAGGGGAATAGCTCGCGGGCGCCCGTGAGCTTCGGTGCCATGACGCATGCGGCATCGGCAAAGCCCGAGATGTCCCGCGAGTGCGTCTTGTAGATCGCGGCCTCGCCCGCGTCGGGGAGTTTCGTCGGTGGTGCCGGCTCGCTTCGCGTCGCGTCGGCCCAGCGCAGTCGGACCATGAGCGCGCCGGTAGCGCGAACGGCCGTGACGGTGGCCTCGGGCCGGAATCCATCATCGAGCGGATCGCCCTCGTAGAGGGGAGGGGTGCGCTGGAGCGCAATCGGCGATGAGGCGGCGCCCGACCATGCGGCGGCGTCCCCGGCAATAAGCCGCTCGAGGCTCGCCTGAGACGTTGTCACCGGAAGCTGCAGGCCGCCCTCGATGACCTCGGCCGCGGCGACGCCGGTGAGGGCCGCGATCACGACGGCCGTCGCGAGCGATTTCAAAACCATGGCGTGCCTCCATCGTTCGCGCGCGACTTGCTCGTCGAGCAGGCATCGAGAAGCCCACACCCGCCGCACGAGGACGGCGGCTCGGCGCATTCGGCCAGCAGATCCTCGCGCGACCCCTGAGTCGCCTCGGCATGCCCCTGGGGCGCCGGCTTCACCGCTGCGGCCGTTCCCAGCCTCGAGAGGT
>JAGVPR010000252.1 GCA_020052115.1 Candidatus Eiseniibacteriota bacterium | reverse complement strand
CGACACCGGCGCCATCCACGGGTACGGCGCCGGGCACGCGCTCGCTTGGGCCGACGATTCGACAGGGGTCGGCGTGGAGGATCTGGCCTGGAACGAGACCGACGGTTCGCTCTGGGTCGCGGATCGGGGCGGCTGCGTGGCCCGCCTGGACGGGGCGAGCGGCCGGAGGCTCTCGCTGCTCACGGACTTCGTGCACCCGTTCTCGCTGTCCGTTTCGGCCGACAGCGCGGTCGTCTGGCTCGTGGATGCAGGCGCGGCCGATGCCGTTTACAAGATCGCCGCATCCGGCGACACCGTGCTCGCGGTCTCCAGGCTCCTCACGGGCCCCGCGGATGTCGCGGCCGATCCCGCCGGCGGCTGCTGGGTGGCGGACGCGATGGGCGGTCGCGTGGTGCGCTTCGACGACGATCTCGCGGCCATCCTCGTCAGCGCGACGGGCTTCTCGACACCACGGGCGCTCAGGGTGGATCCGGTCACGCGAGACGTGTGGGTGGCCGATTCGGGGAACGGGAGGATCGTTCGGCTCTCGCCCGAGGGGACCGTTCTCTCCTCCGTCGGCGGGTTCTCGTCGCCGTTCGCGCTCGCGATCGCTTGGGCGCCGGGGGCGATCCTCAAACGGTGAGCTGGAGTCCGCGCGTCCAGGCGTCGAAGCCGCGGTCGTGGAAGAAGCGCGGGGACGACCAAGACGCCGCGTGCGTTGACGATGGCGGCGCCGGCGGCTAGACTGCGACGGTTCAGCTTCGATCGCCGGCGTGGAGGGGTTCTGTGAAGCTCAGCGTGGTCATGCCCGTCTACAACGAGAGCGGCACGATCGAGGAGATCTTGCGGCGCGTGCGGGCCGTGGATGTGCCGAAGGAGATCCTCGTCGTGGACGACGCGTCCACCGACGGAACCGGTCAGCGCCTGGAGAGTCTTGGCGGAGGAGACGTCCGCGTGTTCCGGCACCCCGCGAACCGCGGCAAGGGCGCGGCAATCCGGACGGCGATCGAGAACGCCACGGGGGACATCATCCTCATCCAGGATGCGGATCTAGAGTACGACCCCGCCGATTACCCGCGTCTTCTCCAGCCGATCCTCGACGGCAGGGCCGACGTCGTCTTCGGCTCGCGCTTCCTGGGAGGCGGAGAGCATCGGGTTCATCTGTACTGGCACTACGTCGGCAACCGAACGCTCACCACGCTCTCCAACATGCTGACGAACCTGAACCTGACCGACATGGAGAGCGGCTTCAAGGTCTTCCGCGCCGAAGTCGGGCGGAGTCTGCGGCTTCGCGAGAACCGGTTCGGATTCGAGCCGGAGTTCACCGCGAAAGTGGCGCGACGCCGCTATCGCGTCTACGAGGTGCCGATCTCCTACAGCGGCCGAGACTACTCCGAAGGGAAGAAGATCACCTGGGTGGACGGCTTCCTGGCCCTCTGGCAAATCTTCAGATACAGCCTCACGGACTGAGACGAGCGCGGCGGGCCGGCGCCCGCGGAACTCGTCTCCCGCACAGGACATGGCCGCAGGGACGCGCGAGCGATTCCCCACGCATCGGTTGCCTCACCTCGAAAGCGGATGCTAGACTGCACGATCGGGTAGGACCAAGCTGATCGTGCGAATACGTACTCACGTTCGGACAACCCCTGAGGAACTGCGATGGATCGTCGCTGGGTGATTGCACCCGCCGAGTTGCCGGATGTCATCGAAACGCTCGCCCGGGAGCTCTCCCTGCCCGTTCTCATGGCCCGGCTCCTGGCGCAGCGCGGCCTGAGGACTCCCGCCGAAGCGCACAGTTTCCTTCGCCCGGCGCTCGACGACCTCCACGACCCATTCCTCATGAAGGACCTGCGTGCGGCCGCCGAGAGGCTCGATCAGGCGATCGCGATGGGGGAGCGGATCTTCGTCTTCGGCGACTACGACGTGGATGGGCTGACAAGCGCCGCCATGCTCACCGAGGTGCTCTCCTCCCTCGGCGGTCGCGTGACCCCGCGGATCCCCGAGCGCCTGCGCGAAGGCTACGGGCTCTCGCTCAGGGCCGTCGAGGAGGCCGCCGCGGGTGGCTGCCGCCTCATCATGACGGCCGATTGCGGCATCACGGCCCACGCCGAGGCTCTGCGCGCCCGGGAACTTGGGATGGACGTCATCATCACCGATCACCACCAGCCGCAGGACGGGCGGCCCGAGGCTCTCGCGGTGGTGAACCCGAAGCAGCCGGAGTGCTCCTATCCGTTCCCGCATCTTTGCGGTGTGGGCGTTGCGTTCAAGGTGCTCCAGGGCCTCATGCGCCTGCGGGGGGCGCAAGGGCTCGCCGACGGACTTCACGAGGTGCTGGATCTCGTCGCGCTCGGGACGATCGCGGACATGGTGCCGCTCGCCGGCGAGAACCGCGTGCTCGCGCGGGCCGGGCTCGAGGTGCTGTCGCGGAGCACGCGTCCCGGACTTCGCGCCCTCGTGCAGTCGTCGGGGCTCAGCCAGCAGGAGACGCTCGAGAGCGGTGACGTGGGCTTCGTGCTTGCGCCGCGGCTGAATGCGGCCGGCCGGCTCGGGGATTCCGAGTCGGGGATCCGCCTGCTCCTCACGCGAGATCCGGTGGAGGCGGCGACGATGGCCCGGGCGCTCGAGACCGGAAACCAGGAGCGCCGCCGTCTGGACGATGCCGCGGAGAAGGACGCGATCGGCCAGATCCCGGGCGACGAGGAGTCGCTGCCGCTCGCGCCGATCGTGCTGTGGTCGGATCGCTGGCACTCCGGGATTCTAGGGATCGTCGCCTCGCGCATGGCCGAGCGCTATCGCCGGCCGGTGATCCTCGTGTCGGTCGAGGGGGGCATCGGCCGCGGCAGCGGCCGAAGCGTCGGCGACTTCGATCTCGTGGGCGCCGTGTCGCAGTGCCGCGATGATCTGGAGGCGTTCGGCGGCCATCGCCACGCCATCGGTCTCACGGTGCGCTCGGAGAGGATTGACGCGTTTCGGGAGCGCCTGGCGGCGGTGAGCCGGCCGATGCTGGAGTCGCTCGACTTGAGTCCGTGGCTTCCGGTGGACGCGCAAGCGGACCTGGGCGAAACGACGCTCGAGATGACGAGGTTTCTGTCGCTCATGGCGCCTTTCGGCCTCGGCAACCCGGAGCCGGTCTTCGTTGCGAGCGGCGTCGGGCTCGCGGAGTCGGCGCGCGTGGTCGGCAAGGACACTTTGCGCATGACGGCCTATCAGAACGGCTGTACGCGATCGTGCGTCGGATTCCGCCTCGGCTCGTGGGCCCAGCGCCTGAACGACGATTGCCGCCGGTTCTCGCTCGCGTACACCCCGGCCGTGAACCGCTGGAGGGGCGCCGAGGCGGTCGAACTCAAGATACGGGACCTTCGCCCCGACCCGTAGGAGAGAGATCCGAGGCCCGCCCGAGCGGATCCGTAGAGGATCGCGAGAGGAGCTGATGCCGCTGGAGTCCGCGCGTTCGAAACCGGACGAGACGCTCCGCGGGCGCATCGAGCGAGAGATCTCGGAGGCCGGGGCCTTCGTAGACCTGCCGTTGGTGCTGCGCGCTTTCGACTTCTCCGAGACGGCGCACAGCGGCCAGCGGCGCAAGTCCGGCGAGTCGTTCATGCTCCATCCGGCCGAGGTCGCCTCGATCATGCTCGAGCTTCTCGGGCCGCGGGCCGACTCGGTGCTGCTCGCCTCCGCCCTGCTGCACGACGTCTGCGAGGACACCGACGTCACGATCAAGCGGATCGAGTCCGAGTTCGGAGCCGAGGTCGCGGCGATCGTGGACGGCGTCACGAAGATCTCGGGGCTCGAGTTCGAGTCTCCGGAAGCGGAGCAGGCGGAGAACTTCCGCAAGATGCTCCTCTCGATGGCGCGCGACATTCGCGTGATCCTCGTGAAGCTCGGCGACCGGCTGCACAACATGCGTACGCTCGAGCCCCTTCGCCCGGATCAGCGGGAGAGGATCGCCCGCGAGACGCGGGACGTGTACGCGCCGCTCGCGCACCGGCTCGGGATCGGGAAGCTCAAGTGGGAACTCGAGGACCTCTCGCTCAAGTGGCTCGATCCGCAGGCCTATCACACGCTCGCGGAACAGGTGTCCGTGACGCGCGCCGAGCGGGAGCGTTTCATTGACGAGATGAAGCAGCCGGTTCTCGAACGGTTGCGCGAGGCCGGGATCCGCGCCGACGTCACCGGGCGCGCGAAGCACTTCTTCTCCATCTACCGCAAGATGCAGGTCCGCGGCGTACGGCTCGAGGAGATGTACGATCTCTTCGGGGTGCGTGTCGTCACCCGCACGAAGGCGGAATGCTATCAGGCGCTCGGGATCATCCACGATCTCTTCGTCCCCGTGCAGGACCGGTTCAAGGACTACATCGCGCTCCCGAAGACGAACCTCTATCAATCGCTACACACGACCGTTATCGGCCCGAACCGCCGGATGGTCGAGATCCAGATCCGCACGCGCGAGATGCACATGACGGCGGAACTCGGGATCGCGGCCCACTATTCCTACAAGGAGGGCGGGCCGCCGGATCGCGAGCTGCAGGAGAAGTTCGGCGGGCTGTTCGCTTCGGCGGCGGAGTGGGAGTCCGAGGCGGGCGACGCGCAGGACTTCATGGACTTCCTGCACCTCTCGCTCTACCAGGACGAGGTCTTCATCTTCACTCCGAAGCGAGAACTGAAGCGGCTCCCGAAGGGATCCACGCCGATTGACTTCGCTTACATGATCCACTCCCAGGTCGGAGGCCATTGCGTCGGCGCGCGGGTGAACGGGCGCATCGTGCCGCTGCGCTACGAACTTCGAAACGGGGATATCGTCGAGATCATCACGTCTTCGAATGCACAGCCGACGAAGGACTGGCTGGGCCTGGTGGCGACATCGAAGGCGCGGGCGAAGATCCGGCACCACCTGAACGCGCGGGAGCAGCAGGATTCGATCGCCCTCGGGCGCGATATGCTCCAGCGGGAGTTCCGCCGCCACCGGCAGAAGGTCCCCGCGGACAAGGATCTCACCGACGCCGCGCAGGCGCTCGGGTTCGACGAGACGGAGTTGCTGCTCGCGGCGGTCGGGCGCGGCGACATCAGCGCCGTCCACGTTTTCAACAAGGTCCATCCGCCCGAGGTGCCGAAGAAGCCGACGTCGTCCTCGACGGTGGAGCGGCTCAAGAACCTCGCCTTCCGCGACGGCGGGGGGTTGCGGATCCAGGACATAGACAACCTCATGATCCGCATCGCCCAGTGCTGTTCGCCGGTGCCGGGGGAGCGCGTCGTGGGTATCGTTACGCGCGGCCGGGGAGTCTCGGTGCACCGGATCGACTGCCCGAACACCTTCGATTCCACCATTCAGCCGGAGCGCCGGATGGCCGTGCAGTGGGATGTGGATGCGGACCGGACCTTCCTCGTCAAGCTGGTCGTCTACGGCCGGGAGCGGGGAGGGCTCCTCGCCGATATCGCCGAGGCGATCACGGGGAGCGGGACGAACATCCGCCGCGCCGAGGTGGACTCCGACTCGACCTCCGCGCGCGGCAACTTCGTCGTGGCCGTGAAGAACCTCGGCCATCTGCGCCGCGTGATCGGCGCGATCCGCAAGGTGCGCGGAGTCACACGCATCGAACGTCACCATCAGATTTCCGAGCCCCGCAAGCAGGGGGGAGAGGAGTGGGACTCATGATGAAGATGCTCGCGGTCCTCCTGCTGCTCGCAGCGTGCGTGCCCCCGGCGGGGGCGGGTCTCCTGAGCGTCGGCGGCCGCGCGGGCTACGCCGACTACGAGGGGGACGTGCTCTACGGGAGCGGTGACGTCGGGGCCGATCTCGTAATCGGCGCACAGGTTCAGGTCTCGATCGCGCCGCGCATTGCGATCGAGGCCGCGGCGGAGTACTTCGCCAGCTCGTTCGACTACAGCGTCTCGTATGCCGGCGAAACGCTCTCACGGGAGGTGGACTTCCGGGATCTCGCCCTCTACGCGACGGCGAAGCTCACGCTGGTCTCCCTCTCGGTCGTTCCCGTTCACTTCTACGCCGGCGGCGGACCGAATCTCCACCTCCTCACGACCGACATCGTCCGCCAGAGCTTCGAGGGCGCCGAGCTGCCCGCCGAGGACAATCTCGACAACGCGTCGCGGGCCGGGTATCACGTCGTGGCGGGAGCGGACATCGGAGGGCTTCTGGCGCCGCTCCACGTCTTCGTCGAGGCGCGGTACGCGAAGCTCGGGAGCGATCCCAAGATCGCGTCGCGAAGCGCTTTCGCCGGCTTCCGGCTCGGCTTCTAGCCGCGGATGCGCGCCGTCGTCCAGAGGGTCAGCCGCGCCTCCGTCTCCGTCGAGGGCGGCCCTCCGCGGCCGATCTCCGAGGGGCTCGTCGTTCTTCTCGGCGTGCGCGTCGGCGACGTCGCCGAAGACGCGCGGTGGATGGCGGAGAAGTGCGCGAATCTCCGCATCTTCCTCGACGACGAGGGGAAGATGAACCGCTCCTGCCTCGACGTGGGCGGCTCGTTCCTCGTGATCTCCCAGTTCACGCTCTACGGGGACTGCTCGCGCGGCCGGCGGCCCTCCTTCACCGACGCGGCGCCTCCCGATGCTGCGGAACGTCTCTACCTCGACTTCGTGGAGGCGCTGAGAGGCTTCGGCCGCAGTGTGGAGACCGGGGAGTTCGGCGCGATGATGCGGGTGGATCTGGCGAACGAAGGGCCGGTGACCCTTCTCTTGGATTCCGAGGAGCGGCGGCGTGGACGATCGTAAGGGCGCGACCTTCTTCTATCATGGAGCGCGGCCGCTCGTGCTCGCATCGTCGTCGCCGCGGCGACGGATGCTGCTCGAGTCGGTGGGCGCGGCATTCCGCGTGGTGGAGCCGGATTTCCCCGAGGTGCCGCTCGAGAACCCCGAGGCTTCGGTGATGGCGCACGCGCTCTTCAAGGCCGAGGAAGTGGCCGCGCGCATCGTGGAAGCCGGCCCGGCGCTCGTGATCGGCGCGGACACGCTGGTTGTGGTGGACGGCCGCGGGCTCGGCAAGCCTTCGGATTCGGAGGATGCGGTCCGGATGCTCCTCGCGCTCTCGGGGCGCGAGCATCGCGTGATGACCGGAATCGCCGTCGCGGAGACCGGGGGGCGCCATCGGGTCTCCATGGAGATCACCGAGGTGCGCATGAGGGGCTATGATGAAGCGGAAGCCTGCGCCTACGTGGCGACCGGAGAGCCGATGGACAAGGCCGGGGCTTACGGCATCCAGGGGCTCGGCGGGCTTCTCGTCGAGTGGATCCGCGGAGACTACGCGAACGTGGTCGGCCTGCCGCTGGGGCGACTCCGCCTGCTGTTGATGGAGATCGAGGCCATGAAGCCGGAGAAAGGCGAAGGCGCATGACGAACCGAGCGGACTCTTGCGAGACGGTCTCGTGGGCGGGGTCGTGCGTCCGCATCCTCGATCAGCGCCGGCTGCCGTCGGAGGTTGTCACCCTCGATCTGGGCACGGAGGACGAGGTGGTCGAGGCGATCCGAACGCTCGCGGTGCGCGGCGCGCCTGCGATAGGGATCGCGGCCGCCATGGGCGTGGCGCTCGCGGGGGCGCGAAACCGGG
>JAGVPR010000387.1 GCA_020052115.1 Candidatus Eiseniibacteriota bacterium | reverse complement strand
CGGGTTCTTGCGTGCCGGCGATGGAGAGGGAATCGAGGCTCCACCCCAGGGCAGCCAAGGCGGCCTCGCCGCTTTGGCCTACTCCGGCTTGCTTCGCCCGGGAATCGTGTGCGGGCTTCGCCCCCGCCCGGCCCGAGACCGGGAGAAGCAGCGTCAGCACCCACAGCGCGATTGTCTTCATCGAAGTCATCCCATCCCTCCTGCAGCGGAAGCCGAAGCATACCATCCCGTTCCGGCCGGCGGGGCCGAGCCGCCCGACATCCTCCACGGAGCGCCTTGTCCCGAAATGCGGCGCCCGAAGGCGGCTCCTTGATTCCGGTCAAGTTAGGCCGGCATCCAGCCGAAATCTCATTCACGGTGGCAGTTGCGCGGGGTCGTCACCGAGGAGTCGCCGGTGAGCATCGGCAGGGCCGCCGCCTCGAGGTGGTCGGGGAAAACGGGTAATTGGGTAGTAGCGCTCATTTGGTAGGCGCGTTCAGGGATGCCGCACGTTGCCCTGGCGCGTTTGGTGAGTTATGATTGGTCGCACGCGGCTGCCGTGCGCGTCCGCGACGCCTCTCCGGATTGCTTTGAGGTATGCGATGCAGCTCACTCGCCCCCGGGTTTCCGTGCTGCTCCATCCCGCCTGCTACCGTTGCGTTCGCTCGCGGCGCGGGGCCGGCGTGCTCGAAGTGATCATCGCCACCCTCATCCTGAGCATCACCGTGATCCTGCTGGTTGCGTTCTTCGCCAGGGGTCGCGTCTGGTTCGACCATGAGGAGATGAAGCGCGTCGCGACCCTCGTGGCCCAGGATTCGATGGAGCGGACGATCGCGCTTCCTTACGACCAAGTGATCGCCTGGGCGCAGCAGCGGACGATCTCGACGGTTCGATACAACATCGCGGTGACCGTGGCGAACAACGATCCCGAGGCCAACACGAAGACGATTCGCAGCCGCGTGACCTGGCAAGCGACGCCTGCCGCCCAACGGAACGTGACACTCGCGACCATCGTCCGGCGGCCCTGAACGAGGATCAGCAACCATGAATGCTAGACCGGGTTCCGAAAGAGAGGCCGGATACATCCTGCTGAGCGTGCTCGTCATCGTGTTCGTGCTGGTGATCGTCGGCGCGGCGTTTCTTGCACTGGCCGGCGGCGAGACGAAGGCGAGCCAGCAGAACCTCGACTCGCAGCGCGCCTTCTGGCTCGCCGAGGCGGGGAAGCATCGCGCGATCCGCTGGATGTCCATGCAACTGAATCCGCCCGGGTCCGACATCGTCATCTATCAGGACGTTGTTGGGCCCGACGGAGGCGCCTACACGGTCAACTGCCTCGTGGATACGAGCGCGGCCTGGGCCGCGCAGAAGGCGTTCGTCCTGGACTGCGTCGGAACGGTGCACGGCGTACAGCGCCGGGTCCGGCAGCACGTTCAGATGCTCTCGTTCGCGCAGTACGCGTATTTCACTGATGACGAGACGAATCCCGGCATCGGCGAGATCTGGTTCATCAGCGCCGATGTCATCCAGGGCCGGACGCATTCGAACGGGACGTTCCACATGCTCGGCACGCCGACATTCCAGGGGCTCGTGTCGTCCGCCTCCAACCATATGATCGGATACCCGAATTTCTGGGTCACCGGGCCTAGCGGATGGCCGGTCGGCGGGAACAACCCGACCTTCGAGGAGGGGTTCGACCTCAGTGTTGCGCAGATCCCGCTTCCCACCCAGACGCTCGATCTCAAGGTGGAGGCGCAGACCGGCGGCATCTACACCGCTCCCGAGGCGGAACTGGAACTGGGCATGAGGGGGACTCATCCCACGAATCCGGGCGTTGCCGCCGCCGGGTGGCTCCGCTACAGGAACTTTCCATCCCCCGCGGGCGATTGGACCGAGAGGCAGATCTCGGGACTCGGCAAGAGTGTCTTCTACTGCAACAACGATCTCCACGTGAAAGCGGGCTTGAACGGCTTCAGTGGGGAACTGACGGTCGCGAGCAATCGCAACGTCCGGATCGAGGACGACATCCGGTACGCGGCGAGCAACGCGCAGGGGGCACCCAATCCCGGCTGCAAGGATCTCCTCGGCATCGTCGCGGGGAACAACGTCATCTTCGAAGACAACGCGGCCAACAACAACAATCTGATCGTTGATGCGGTTCTGATGGCGCTGAACACATCCATCACCGCCGAGAACTATGACACGCGCCCCGTCAGCGGAACGCTGACGATCTGGGGCGGCTTGATCCAGAAGTTCCGGGGTCCCGTTGGAACGACGTGGAACGCCGTCATCCAAACCGGCTACCGGAAGGACTACCACTACGACACGCGCGTGACGGGCCGTACGCCCCCGGCCTTCCCCCTGACCGGGACCTACGAAGAATCGAACTGGGAGGAGACGTGGGATGCGTCGAATCCGTTCTGACAGCTGCGGGCTGACCATCGTAGAGCTGATCGTCGGCGTCGCGCTGGTGCTGGTCGTGCTGCTCTGCGCGGGCAGCGTCTACCTGAGCGCTGAGAGGAGTTTTCGCGATGGATCGCAAAAGCTCCTGGCGCAGCGCGAGGCGTCCCTCCTCTCCACGGTGATCAGCCGCCGCGCTCGCGTCGCCAACCAGTATGCGATCTACGTGGTACCCAACCGGACGGTCCTCGCGGACTCAGGCAACGGGATCGCGTTTCTCAACAAGACCGGCGCCGTTCAGTGGCGACTCGAATGGGACGCCACGCAGCAGACTCTCATTGACAGCGCCGGCGCCCGCGTCAGCTCGATGAAGCTGCAGGGCGTCGGGTTCACCAGGCACCTCGTTGATCCCACGATCCTGCACTACCGCTTCAAGACGGACGACGAGCGCGGAAACCTGGTGGACATCGAGAGCGCGGCTTCGGCGCGCAACTGACCGGGCCCGAAGGCCGCTACTTCAGCAGCAACACGCGCCGCGTCTCGCTTCGACCCCCTGAATTCAGCCGGACGAAGTACGTGCCCGCCGCCGCGGAGCGCCCGTTCGCGCCGACGCCATCCCATGACGCCGAGTGCGGCCCTGCGCCGAGGGTCTCGGACACAAGACTCGACACCAGCCGGCCGGCGACGTCGTAGACCGCGAGATCTACACGGCCCGCGGCGGGGAGGACGAAGTCAATCCGCGTCGTCCCGCTGAACGGATTCGGCTGAGGGGCCAGAAGGACCGGGACCGATGTCGAGACGAGGATCTGTTCGTCCGTGGACGTCGTGCAGTTCACAGGCCGGTAGACGGCGTAGACGACCCAGTCCCCTGTGAGCAGGGCGGCACACCCGTCCATCCAGCCCCCTGGAATCGCGAAGATGACGTTCTTGCCGCCCTGGCATCCGTTTCCGTCATGGACCACGCTCGGCGCGTAGATATTGCCCACATTGTCGTACAGGAACTCGAGGGTCACCGTGAACGCCCCCGAATTGACGATGATCTCGCCCGGAAGCGGCGCCAGGTTGAACTCGTTGACGTACCCGTCGCTCAGGACCGGGCCCGGGAGGCTGAAGATCGGCGTTCCCGGGTTCGGGAGCCCCGCGGCGTAAACGTTGACGGCCGCTTCCTGCTGCTGCGGCGTTCCTCCGAACTGCGAACCCCATCCGATCCCCACGCGCAGGATCTCGATCGGATAGTGCTCTGCAGGCGCGGTAAGCACGGCCCCGGCCTCTTCCCCCTCGACGAAGCACGGACAGATGGTCTGTCCGCCGCCGGTGTAGCTTTGGAGAGGCGGTTCCTCGGGGCACGTCGCTGTCACGGGGACGGCGAAGGCGATCAAGACGAGGAGCATCAGGGCTGCTGGCGAAAGCCGGCGAGCGGAGAACAGCGAGCGGAGCGACGCAGCCGAAGTGGCGGACATGGGAGGCCTCCTCTCTGGGGTATGGCGGTCCGGGACTTCGACAACAATGATACACCCGACTGGCGCCGCGCGCGCCGTCGTCCCCGGCGGGACCCGCGCGCAAAGCGGAGGCGTGCACCGCACGGGACCCATGAGGCTTGGAGATGAGCGCGGGCAGGACTCGGCCTCGCCGGGCAGCGGATGTGATCTTCAGAAGCAGAACCTTCCCGATCAGCTTGATTAGCGCCGGCCCGGGGTGTAGGGTGCCCCCGTTCAGCATGAAGACACTCATCAAGGAGGCGGGCATGCGTGCGTTCGTGATGCTCTTGCTGCTGTGCGCGGCGGTCCCGGTCCAGGCGGCCGTCTTGTGGGAGCAGTTGCCGCTGCTCGGCCAGACCGCGCACGTCGATCAGGAGTTTCCGGATTTCTCGACCTACAGCACGTACCAAGTTCACGACGTGAGCGTTGGCGCGGGAGGCTGGGTCATCACATCCGTGACCGGTTTCTTCACACCCAATTGGGCGAACGGGATCGAGTCCGGCCAGGCCCGCCTCAACATCTTCGCCAAGACCGGCTCGATGCCCGGGGCGGGAGACAACCCGACGCTCGGTATCGTCGGCACCGCGGACTTCGGCATCTCGGACCCAGCTGTCAAACTCGTCACGCTCGGCGGTTTGGATGTCGCCCTGACGCCCGGGGACTACTGGATCGGGCTCACGCCAATCGTGGGGTTCGCAGCCGGCGGCCAGGGGTTTCATCAGGTGACCGCGCCGATCATCGGGGACTATTCGGCGGTTAGAAATCCCGGCGGGGCGTTCGGATTCGGCACGGGCTGGACCACCTACGCCTCGCTGAGCAACGGCGTTGCCGGTGACGGCGCAGTCCGGATCGAAGGTCGCGTTGGCGGCGGCCCGGTGGTTCCCGAGCCGTCCACGTTGGCGCTTCTTTCGGTCGGCCTCGGCAGCGCGCTCGCTTTCGCAAGGCGCCGGAGATAACCGGGAAGTCGGCGCACGCATGGAAGGGCGGAGAGAGTGCCTCCCTCTCCGCCCTCGCTGTTTCCGGCCCGCTGCCTACCGCTGATTGGCTGCCAGGATCTTCTTCCGCATCCGGATCGAGGACGGAGTGACCTCCATCAGCTCGTCATCCCGGATGAACTCCATCGCCTGCTCGAGATTGAGGATTCGCGGGGGGATGAGCCGGATCGCTTCGTCGGAAGTGGACGCGCGGATGTTCGTGAGTCTCTTGTCGCGCACGATGTTTACGTCTATGTCCTGGGGACGGGCGTTCTCACCGATGATCATCCCTTCGTAAACATCGGTTCCCGGCGTGACGAAGATCACTCCGCGTTCCTGGAGATTGAAGACCGCGTAGCCGGTGACCCTCCCGGCGCGGTCGGACACGAGCGATCCTGTGGAGCGCATCGGGATCTCGCCCTGCCACGGGGAGTAGCCGTGGAAGAGCGAGTTCAGTATCGCCGTGCCGCGGGTGTCGGTGAGGAGTTCGCTGCGCAGCCCGATGAGGCCGCGCGTCGGAACGTGGAACTCGATGCGCACGCGTCCCGAGCCGTGGTTGATCATCTTGGTCAGCTTGCCCTTTCGGATGCCGAGCTGCTCCATGATCACGCCGAGGTACGATTCGGGGCAGTCCACGACGAGCAGCTCGATCGGCTCGAGAATGACGTCGCCCGCGGTGCGCGTCAGGATCTCGGGTTTCGCGGCCGCGAACTCGTAGCCCTCCCGGCGCATGGACTCCATGAGGATCGCGAGCTGAAGCTCACCGCGCCCCATCACCTTGAAGCTGTCCGGCCGCTCGCCCGGTTCGACCCGGATCGAGACGTTCGTCAGCAACTCCTTCTCGAGCCGCTCCCGCAGGTGTCGCGAGGTGACGTAGCTTCCGTCTTTCCCCGAGAAGGGGGATGTATTCACCATGAAGAGCATCGAGATCGTCGGTTCGTCAATCTGGATCGGCGGCAGCGGCCGCGGGGAATCCGGATCCGTGATCGTCTCTCCGATCGTGATCCCCTCGACGCCTGCGATGGCGAGGACGTCGCCGGGCATGCCGACCGTCTCGTCAATCCGGCTTAGCCCCTCGAACGAGTAGAGCTTCGTGATCTTCGTTCTCTGCAGCGATCCGTCGAGCTTCACGATCCCGATCTCGTCGCCGAGGCGAAGCCTCCCCGAGACGATGCGGCAGATTCCGAGCCGGCCGAGATAGTCGCTGTAGTCGAGATTGGCCACGAGCACCTGCAGCGTGTCGTCGGGGTCGCCCACGGGCGCAGGGATCCGTTCGAGGATCGCCTCGAAGAGCGGGCGCAGATTCGTTGAGGCATCGTCGAGCGACGTCTTGGCGACCCCATCGCGGGCGATCGTGTAGATCACCGGGAAGTCGAGCTGGTCTTCGGCCGCGTCGAGGTCTATGAAGAGGTCGTAGACCTCGTTGAGGACCTCCTGGATGCGCGCGTCCGGCCGGTCGATCTTGTTGATGACCAGGATCGGAACGAGTTTCGCCTCGAGCGCCTTCATGAGAACGTATCGTGTCTGCGGAAGGGGCCCCTCGCTCGCGTCCACCACGAGGATCACGCCGTCCACGATGGTGAGCGCCCGCTCCACTTCGCCGCCGAAGTCGCTGTGGCCCGGCGTGTCCACGATGTTGATCTTGACGCCCCGGTAGCGAACCCCGGTCGTCTTCGCGAGGATCGTGATGCCGCGCTCGCGCTCCAGCTCGTTCGAGTCCATGACCCGCTCGACCAGAGCCTCGTGCTCGTGGAAGATCCCGCTCTGGCGGAGCATGCCGTCCACGAGCGTCGTCTTTCCGTGATCCACGTGCGCGATGATCGCGACATTCCGGATGCCGTCATTGCGGGTGCGCTGCGTCTGAGGGATCATACGGCCGATGATGCCCGAAGCAGGCCGCGCGCAGCAAGGAGCGTCGAGCGAGTTGGATCCCCGGCACAGTGGCGAAGCGGCGATTCGGGGGCTTCCGGAGCGCTCGGGCCCGGTTTCCGCCCCTCCCGCCGAGGCCCTTGCGCGGCATTCGAGGGACGCATAGACTGATCGGGGTCCTCGGAGCGAGGATCCGCGGGCCGGGTGTTGGGTGGGGTAAACGTAAGGGTGAAAGGGGGTTCCAGGGCGGTGGCAGACAAGAAGGCAGACCTGGCAGGACCGGGGATCAGCACGTATCCGGAAGTCGAGAAGATCCTGCCGTCGGACTATCGGTCCCTCCTGGATCGGAAGGAGACGCAGAAGGCGATCACGGCGCTCCGGCGCTACATCGAGGACGGGCTCTGCAAGGAGCTGAACATCTTCCGCGTCGAGGTCCCGCTCATCGTGGACAAGGACAGCGGCGTCAATGATTACCTCGACCGCGACGGCTCGCGCACTCCGATCGACTTTCCATGCGGCTTGGGGCTCGAGAAGCGCATCGAAGCACAGGTCGTCCAGGCGGCGACGAAGTGGAAGCGGATGGCTTTGAAGCAGTTCGACTGCAAGCCGGGCGAGGGCGTTCTCACCGACATGCGCGCGGTTCGGAAGGATTACTTCCTCGACCACGACCACAGCTCCTACGTGGATCAGTGGGACTGGGAGAAGGCCATCACGGCCGACCAGCGGAACCTGGACTACCTCAAGACCACGGTCCGGGCGATCTGGAAGGTCCTGAAGGGCGCCGAGACGATGATCCTGAGGGAGTACCCGAAGCTCAAGGATCCGCGTTATCCCGAGCTTCCGGAGGAGCTGACCTTCCTCCATGCCGAGGAGATCCTCGACATGTATCCCGATCTTCCGCGCAAGCAGCGCGAGACGCGCGTGATCTCCGAGAAGCACGCCGCCATCTTCATCATCGGGATCGGCTGGGTGCTCAAGGACGGCTACCCGCACGAGATGCGCGCCGCGGATTACGATGACTGGGTGACTCCGACCGTCTCGTCGAGCGGCAAGCCGATGAACGGGCTGAACGGCGACATCCTCGTCTGGAATCCGGTCACGAAGCGGCGACACGAGCTGACCTCGATGGGCGTCCGCGTGACGAAGGAGACGCTCAAGCAGCAGCTCGAGATCACCGGACAGATGGACTTCCTGAAGCTGCCGTACCATCAGGCGATTTTGAACGATCAGATTCCGCTCTCGATCGGCGGCGGTATCGGGCAGTCGAGGACGCTCATGCTCCTGCTCCGCAAGGCGCATCTCGGCGAGATCAGCGTGACGATCTGGCCGAAGGCGCTGAAGGAGATCTGCGCGAAGAAGAACATCCACGTCCTCCAGTAGGCGGCGCGACCGCCGTCGGGTTTCATGCGAGGCCGCCCGGGAGGAATCCCGGGCGGCTTTCTCTCATCGGGCCTCCGATCAGGGAGCGGGATGCGGACGATCGGCCGAAAGATCCGCACCGTGAATCCCGGGCCCCGGACTGTTATGCTCATGGGACGCGCCGTTCCTCCTACCGTCCGGAGTCTGATCGCATGACCCTTGCCAGTGGCACCCGTCTCGGCCCTTACGAGATCCTCTCGCCCCTCGGCGCCGGGGGCATGGGGGAGGTCTACCGCGCACGCGACTCGCGCCTCGAGCGGATCGTCGCCCTCAAGGCGCTGCCGCGGGCCTTCTCCAGCGATCCGGAACGCCTGGCCCGCTTCGATCGCGAGGCGAAGCTCCTCGCTTCGCTCAATCATCCGAACATCGGCGCGATCTACGGGCTCGAAGAAAGCGGGGGGGCGCCGTATCTCGTGCTCGAGTTCATTGACGGTGAGAGTCTCGCGACGCGGCTCCAAGCCGGTCCTCTGACCGTGCGAGAGACGGTCGAGGCCGGCGTGCAGATCGCGTCCGCGATCGAGGCGGCGCACGCGCGGGGCGTCGTACACCGGGACCTGAAGCCTGCCAACATCATGTTCACGGCCGCGGGTCTCCTGAAGGTGCTCGATTTCGGATTGGCGAAGGCGGGCGGCGAGAAGTCGGCGCCCCCGGTGACCGCAACCGCTGCGACGACCGGCGCCGGGGTCATTCTCGGCACCGCCGCCTACATGAGCCCCGAACAAGCGCGCGGGAAGCCCGTCGACGGTCGCGCCGACATCTGGTCGCTCGGTTGCGTGCTCTTCGAATGCCTGACGGGGCGCCGTCCGTTCTCGGGCGAGTCGGCCTCCGATGTCATCGCCAAGGTGCTGGAGCACGCGCCCGAGTGGAGCCTTCTCCCGGCCTCCGTTCCGCCGCGCCTCTTGGATCTCGTGAGACGCTGCTTGAAGAAGGACCCGGCCGAGCGGCCGCGTGACGTCGGCGATCTGCGCAGCGACCTGGCCGCGATCCTGGCGGAGCTGTCCTCCTCGGCGAACGCACAACCGGCGCCGCTCATCCCCTCGCTCGCCGTGCTCTACTTCGAGAACCTCTCGAGCGATGCGGAGAGCGACTACTTCTGCGCCGGGATGACCGAGGACATCCTCACCGATCTCTCCAAGATCAAGGGGCTGCACGTGGCCTCCCGCACGGCGGTGGCGCGTTTCCGCGGGACCGTCGTGGACGTCGGAAAGGTGGCGGCTGATCTCGGAGTCGGCGCGGTCCTGGAAGGAAGTGTCCGCCGCGCGGGCGACCGCGTGCGAATCACGGCGCAGCTCATCAACGCCGCCGACGGGTTCCACCTCTGGGCGGAGCGCTACGATCGCACGCTTCGGGATGTATTCGCGGTCCAGGAGGAGATCGCATCTTCGATCGCTTCGGCTCTGCGCGTTGCGCTCACTCCGGCGGAATCCAAGAGCCTCCAGCGCGGCCGTCCTGAGGATGTGCTCGCCTACGACCTCTACCTCAGGGGCCGCGATTTCTACGCGAAGTACACGCCGGAAGCGCTGCGGTACGCGATCGGTCTCTTCGAGCAGGCGGTCGCGACCGAACCGGGATACGCGCTCGCGTGGGCCGGGATCGCCGATTGCTGCGGGCAGATGGTGCAGTGGGGCATCGCGGAAGACGTGCCCGGGACGATCGCGCGCGGACTCGAGGCCGCTCGGCGCTCCATCGCCCTCGATCCGCGGCTTGCGGAGGGGCACAAGGCCGAAGCGCTCGTGTTGCGGTTCGCAGACGATCCGGACGCGAGCCGGGTCGCGTTGCTTCGTGCCATCGAGGCGAACCCTCGATTCACGCCGGCTCTGATGAATCTAGGCGTTGATGGCGTGGGGAGGGGAGATCTGGCGGGCGCGGAAAGGTTGTGCCGCAGGGTCGTGGACATCGACCCGCAGGACGCGTTTGCGATCGCGTGGCTGGCGTCGCTGGCCTTGCTGACCGGCCGCACCGAGGACTCGCTGGCGACGATCCAACGCTTGCGCCGGGTCTCCTCGGATCCGATGTACGTGACCGTGGCTTACGTCTTGCGCTCGGCGGCCGAGATGCGCCGCGGCGATCTGGCTGCCGTCAAGGGGACTATCCGGGAAGGGAGAGCGGAAGGAGCGGATCCGGTCAGCATGCGCGTGGCCGAGGCGGAGGTCGCGGCGCGATCGGACCGCAGAGATGAGGCTCTGCGCTTGCTGGATGAGGCGGAGGCGTCCCCCGGGCTCGGCTCACAAGCCGTGCTGACGGCCGCGAGGGCCGCCGTCCGCTGCGGGGCGGTCGACATCGCGACGCGGCTTCTGACGCGGCCGATGCTTCTGAGACAGGCGCCGGTGCTGGTGCGCCTCGATCCCGAATTGCATTCCCTCCTGGAGCGTGCCGAATTCGGGCCCCGCCGGAGTCCCCTCACGCTCGTATGGCCCCTCGAGGCGCCGCCTCTCGAAGAGGCACGCCGATTGCTGTTCGCCGAGGTTCGCACGGAGACGGGAAGGCCGCGACCCGGGGAGTCTTTCACGAGCGCTCCGTAGCGCCGTCGCCTCGCGTTGCCGGTTCAAAGAGATCATTGGTTTTCGATCACACCCGGAGGTCACCATGCCGCGCTTGCGCCGCATTTGCCTTTTCATCGTCGGGATCTCGACGCTCGCTCTCTCGGGCGCCGCCAGGGCGGCCGCGGGACCGATCGAGAGCGGGCTCGCCCGCACGTTCGAAGGTCTGCCGGCCGACAAGATCGAGACGGGGATTCTCTACGACAGGGTTCTTCCTCTGTCCCGGATCTACGAGCACGATGGAAGCGCGCGATCCGCGCCCGCGAGCCTTCGGGAGTGGCGGCAAATCTACCTCGAGATGCGGAATGCCTCGCTCCGAGAGCCGGCCTGGCCGCGGATCGAAGACGTGCTGTCGAAGGGCGCCGATCTCGTGCGCGCCGGCGTCGTCCCTATCGCCGTCATGGACATCGAGTACGACAGGATCCGGGAGGATGCGCTCGCGACCGGCGCGCTCGAAATCGAGAATGGAAGGCTCGTGATCGGGGAGGGCGATCCGTTCGTCTCCCGGCGCGTCTTCGCGGCAGCGCCCCTTCGGGAGCGCACCTACCACGGCGAGGGTGTCGTGTTTCGCCTGAACCGGAGCGACTACTTCTCGAACGATGCCGTGACTCCGCAGTTGCTGGAGGCCGATTTCGACGATGGGCGAGGATTCGTCGGCCTGTCATTCGACGAAGGGCGGACCGTGCGCTACGACCGCCCCGGTTCCAAGTCAATCAGTCTGCGAGTCCGCTTCCCGGACGGAACCGAACGCGTGGCGAGCTTCCCGTTCGATGTCGTTCGCCTCGCATCGCCCGCGCCGGATGACACCCTGCACATCACGGCCGCGATTCCCTATCTCGGTCAGACGGGGCATGGCGACGCTTACGTCTATCTCTCGGACGCCCATTCATCCTTGACGAATCCAGTCATCATCATCGAGGGCTTCGACCTCGACAACAGCATGAACTGGGACGAGCTCTACGCGCTGCTGAACCAGGAGGCGCTGCTCGAGACCCTCCGGAGCATGGGTTACGACGCCGTCGTGTTGAATTTCCTGGATTCGACCGATTACATGCAGAGGAACGCTTACACGATCGTCGAGTTGATCCAGCAGGTCAGGGCGGCCGTGGGGCCGCTGCAGACCTCGGCGCTGGTCGGGGCGAGCATGGGCGGACTTGCGGCGCGATACGCGCTGGCATACATGGAGTCGAACAACCTCGACCACAGCGTCCGCAGCTTCATCTCCTTCGATGCGCCGCAGAGCGGCGCGGACATTCCGCTCGGCATCCAGTACTGGCTCGACTTCTTTCAGGATCAGTCCGCCGAAGCGGCTGCGATGCTCGCGTCTCTAGACACCCCGGCGGCCCGCCAGCTCCTCGCCTATCATCACACGGATCCTCCGGGCGCGACGGGCGAGAGCGATCCGCTCCGGGCCGGGTTCCTTGCCGATCTGGCCGGCGTGGGAAGCTACCCGTCCGGACTTCGGAAGGCGGCCATCGCGAACGGGAGCGGCGCAAGGATGAGCCAGGGATTCAACGCCGGGGATCAGATCATCCGGTGGGAGTACAGCAGCTTGTTCGTGAGCGTCACCGGCAACGTCTGGGCGGTTCCCGACGCCGTGAGCCACCAGATCTTCTACGGCATGATCCGCTTCATCCTCTTCCCGACGGAGACGACCGTTACCGTCTCGGGCACGAGGCCTTTCGACAACGCCCCCGGAGGCTGGCGGGCGAGCATGGCCACGATGGACTCGGTTGATGCGCCCTACGGGGACATCATCGCCCTCCACGACAACCACTGCTTCATCCCGACCGTGAGCGCGCTCGACATCAACACGCAAGACCTGTTCTACGACATCGCGAACGACCCTGACATCCTCGCGCAAAGTCCGTTCGACGTCGTCTACTTCCCGCAGGGGAACGAGGAGCACGTTCTGGTGTCTCCGGAGACCAAGCAGTGGGTGATCGCGGAGGTCGAGGTCGGCGCGACGACGGCCGCGCCTTTGGCGGCCGCGGGGCCGGGTGTCCCGATGATCCTGCCCGTGTCTCCGAATCCGTTCAGCGGTACGGCCGGCGTCCGCTTCTCCGTGCCGCGCGAGGGTCCCGCGCGCCTTTCCGTGTACGACGCATCCGGAAGGCGCGTCGCCGTTCTCGCAGATGGCCGGCTCCGGGCCGGCGAGCACCGCGCGTCATGGAACGGGCGGGATGTATCGGGGCGGCGCGCCGGCTCCGGCGTCTATTTCCTCGAGCTGCGTGGGACGGATTTCGCGACATCGAGGAAGGTCGTGCTGGACTAGGCGACGTGCGCCGAGGCGTTGGACGGTTACGCCATGGTCCCGTACAATGGTGTCCAGCGGTCGCGCAGCACTGAGCGCCGCGTGGAGGGCACCGATGACACATTCGGAGATTGAGATCCAGGCCTCACCTTCGGGGGATCGCTGCAAATTCGCGGTGGACCGCCCGGTAAGCGCGAAGGCCGTCGCATTCCCCACGCGGGAGTCGGCTGGCGGTTCTCCGTTGGCCGAGGCTCTCTTTGCGCTCGAGGGCGTCTCGTCGCTGACGATCGCGGGGCACACCGTCGTGGTGACGAAGAGCGGCCCCGGCGATTGGCCGCCCCTTGCGCGGCAGATCGGCGCCGCGATCCGGGCGCAGCTTCTCTCCGGGATTCCCGCCGTTTCCGAGGCGGCGTCCGCTTCCGCCTCTCAGGAGGAGCTGCGGGCACGCATCCAGAAGATCCTCGACTCCCAGATCAATCCCGCGATCGCCGCGCACGGCGGGTCCGTGGAACTGCTGGATGTCCGGGAGGGCGTCGTGTTCGTGCAGATGAGCGGCGGTTGCCAGGGCTGCGGTTCAGCGAACGCCACTCTCAAGCACGGGATCGAGGGCATTCTTCGGGAGGAGATCCCGGAGATCGTCGAGGTCCTCGACACGACGGATCACGCGGCAGGCCGGAACCCCTACTACGCCTCCGCGGGGTAGCTCAGGCGCATGCCGGCTCGTGAAGATCTAGGGCTTGTCCTTCCGGGCCACCATCCACAGCCCTTCCGAAAGCCTGAGGATGGAGAGGCACGAGGCACAGTGCGCGACGTCTTCATCCGTGACGCGGGCGTTGTGGCCGCACGTCGGGCAGGTCACCGTGAGGCGCTGGAACGCCTGACGGAGGATGAGCCTCATGGCTTCCTCCTCGGAATCGAGCCCGAGCTCCTCGCGAAGCATCTCGAGCATTGTCCGCTCTCTCGGTGTCAGCTCGAGCTGAAGCCGCTCCTCGTCAACCATCGTTCCTCCTCCGACCCCGTGTGGTTGTTCGCCCTCCGCGGGCCATGCAGCCCTCGGCCGGCTGGTCGCGTATCCTCTCCGAATGTTACGGGCGCGCGGCGGCGGCCGCAACCCCGCGTGAAATCCGTGTGGAGTCCGTTTCGGGCTGAGTCTCTCACGGCGCTTCTCGCTCTCTCGAGGACCGGTTGCAGCGGCTGACGCCTTCCTGGCGCCGGATCTGGAGGAAGGGGCCGCGGCGCTCTTGGAGGATGTGACGGATGAGGACTCTGGCGGCGGTGGCGGTGGTCGCTCTGATTCTGGTGGGGGCCTACCTGGCTTTTCGCGGCGCGACGACCGCGCCGGTCCGTACCGGCGCATCGCGGAGCGGCCAGCGCGCCGACTTCTCGG
>JAGVPR010000406.1 GCA_020052115.1 Candidatus Eiseniibacteriota bacterium | reverse complement strand
GCGCGGGGGCGCTTCGAGCAGCCGTTCACGCGGCGGTTCCGGCGCGCGCGTCCGGCGCTCGACTTCCACTACGAAGAGCGCTTTCCGAGCCGCTTGAACAACGTGCTCTACAACTCGATCTTCGTGAAGTCGCTGCCGCAGCTCCTGCGCTACGAGGACCGGAACAGCATGGCGTTCTCCATCGAGGCGCGCGTGCCGTTTCTCGACTACCGGCTCGTCGAGTTCGCGTTCTCGCTTCCGGACGACTGGAAGATCCGCGGCTCGGAGACGAAGCGCATCCTCCGCGAGGGGTTCCGCGGGATCCTGCCGGAGAAGATCCGTCAGCGACGCGACAAGAGGGGATTCGTCACGCCGGGCGATGCCTGGCTGCGGGGGCCTCTCCGGGAGTTCGCGCGCGAGACGTTCGCCTCCGAGCGCTTCGAGGAGAACGGCATTCTGGAGGCGGCTCGCGTCCGCCGGATCTTCGACGACTTCATCGAGGGTCGCAACCGTCGCGGCACCGAGCTGTGGCGCTACCTCTCGTACGCGATCTGGCTGGAGACGTTCATCAATTAGGCACCGTGCGCCTCGAGGCCGCGCGCTGTTCCGCGATCATCTGCTCCATCAGGTCGGCGACACGTTCCGACGCACAGCCGTCGCTCCTGTACGCGTATCGCCGGATGAACGGAGCGCGCGCCTCTGCGAGGCGGGCTCGGGCCGCCGGGTCGTCGAGGAGTTGGTGGAGAGTCGCTTGAACGTCGCCCGGCTCAGTCACATACGCGGCAACGCCTTCCCGGACGTACGGCGATGTGTCCGGCAGCGGCGAGAAATTCAGCACCATCACTGGTTTCCCCAGGATTGCGGCTTCGAGGGCTGTTGTGGACGTAAAGGTTGTCAGCACATCGCAAGCTGAAAGCAGCGGATACAGCGGGCCGTCCTGATCGCTCACGACGCGATAACTGTCTTGCGGAAAGTCGGCGAGAGCGTCCGCCGCAACGGAATCGCTCTCCTGTGGATGGAGCTTCACCAGCAGAGCACAGCGCGGTTCGGAGGCCACGGCCTCCGCGAGAGCACGCACGATGCGCTTCTTGTGGTCCTCTGTGTGCGTGCCGCCGTATCCGAGCGGATACGATGCGAAGACGACGACGCGCATCGCAGAGTCGATTCCAAGCCGCGCCAGGACCTCTTCCCGGGATGGCAGTCCCCGCTGCGTGAAGAGGGCGTCGTACCTCGGGGCGCCAGTCAGAACCACCGAGTCTGGTTCCGCCCCGTGCCGAAGCAACGTCTCGCGTGTCGCTTCTCCGAAGGCCGCCGTGCGATCAGCGATCACCCTCTCGACCATGGGGTCGTGGGTCTTTATCCCATGCTCGATATTGAGCGTCTTCATCCCGAATCGCCGCCCCGCGCGCGCGATCGTCTGCCCGAACGCGCCGAGTTCGGTCAGAGTGACTCCGAGCGAAGCGTGGTGAGTCTCAACGATGTTCTTGACGCGCTCGATGAGGCCGACGACGAACGGAAACGCGGCGAACCGGATCTCCTTGAGCGCCGCGTCCGACACCGCGCGCCACTCACGGTCTCGGACCGCCGAGGCGAGATCCGGCGCAGGGAAAAGCGATCTGACCCGGAACGCCGTCAGCATTCGGATGGCACTCGCTGGATCGAGATAGTCTCCGAGTGGTGCATACCTTGCGCGCAAACCGGGCCGGTGAGGAATGCGCCGGCCCAGGTGCGCGACCAGAAGCGGATAGTCACCGCGTCGTTGGAGAGCTTCAAGCGCCGGCCCGGCGAGATCCAGGTGCCTGTACGACTCTGCGAAGAGCACCACGGGCGAGCCCCGTCCCTCGATCGTGGGCTTTGGGCGCGGCCTGATTCCATCGAGTAGATCGATCGCAGCAAGAGTGGCGTGACGCATTGCGGGTCGCCGGCGGAACCACTCCTTCGTGAAGGGACCTTGGTGCGCGCGGACTCCGATTGACTCGAAGGCGACTCCGCTGCGAAGCGCCAAATCGCGGGCAAGCCTTCGCTCGAGAGGGTCGTCTGCAGCCAGAATGAGCTTCTGTGGGCGTTCGTAAATCAGAAGGGCTTCGATCTTCGTATAGAAGAGGGCAAGTCGCCGAAAGAAGTAGTACTTCAGGCGTCCTTCCAACATGAGATCCAACTCGATCCCGCGGTGTTTGGCAGGGGGGCCACCGGAGGCACACAGCGCTGCAAACAGCTCCGATGCCCAGCGGATCATCCGCTGATCGGCCGAGAAGACGAGATGCTCCTCCCTCAGTGCCTCAGAAAACGACGCTGTTGGAAACTTGTTGCTGATAACGCGAACGAGCTCAGGGGCGAGCGCCACGACGCGTGTGCCGGGTCGAGCGGCGACAGCGGCGGAGAGAGTCTCTCTGGGCGGGGCGCTGAATGCGAGGATGGTCGCAGTCATCGTGAGGCGCCTCGTAGCGGCGCGGGCAGCAAGGCGAGGGTGCATTCTCGGAGGAGCATCCGGTCGCGGGGTGGAAAGAACCCGAGCCTGAAGAGCGTCAGGGGAACTGCTGCAAACAGCGCGATCTTTGCGAGCGGCGAGTAGGGAGCCGGAAGCCTGATCAGCAGTCCCGCCAGCGCGGCGCAGGCTGACACGCCGAGCAGACAGCCGATTCGTTTCCACTCGAACGGAACCGGGTAGAGCCGCCGCGACAGCAGCCACGATCCGCCAAGAAGCACGGCGAAGCCCACTGCGGTGTTCCAAGCTGGAGCGAGGATGCCGAAGCGGGGAATCAGCCAGACATTCAGCGCTATGTTCGAGGCTGCGGCTGCCGCAGTGACGAGCGGAAGCGGCGCGGTCCTCTTGGAAGCGAACAGGCCGCTGACGATGAAGAAGTAGAAGCCCTGAAGAACGAACGCGAGTGCGACGATTTCGGCGACCGGCGCGGCCTTCCAGTATCCGGCTGGGGCAAGCAGTCGCACCGCTTCGGAGGCGAAGAGTGCGACGGCGAGTCCGACCAGCACGATCACCGCCAAGCCGTACGTGCTAAGCCGGGCGATGATCTGCGGGGCATGCGCATCTTCCTCCGACACGATGCGATAGACAAAAGGGGACCACGCATTGTTGATCGCCATTCCCAGAATCCCGAGGGCAGCCCCGACTTGGTAGCCAAGATAGTAGATGCTCGTTTGCTCGAGCGAGACGGTTCTCTGAAGAATAATGCGATCGGATAGATTCAAAGCCCAGGCCGCGAGTGCGTGCGGGACCAGCGGGAGCCCGAAAGCGAGGACCTCCCGGAGGAAGGACAACCGCAGGACAAGCCGGACGTTCCGAAGCGCAATCACCCAATAGGGCACCGCGAATACGGCGGCTGAGACGAGTGACGCCTCGAGTGCTCCCCGCGCGCCACGCCGTAGGCCGACGACGAAGGCAAGCGTCAGGGCAAGCGTCATGACGACGCCGCCCGCGGTCAGAAGCGCGTATCGTGTCGCCTGCTGGCGCGCCCTGAAGAGTGCGAGCGGAATCGCGCTGCTTAAGGCAAAGAAGTTCGCCCAGAGGATCAGCCGCAGGTAGGGCGTGAATGGGATGGCGGGAAACAGCGCATGCGCCGCGGGTGCCCCGAACTTGTCGAGAAGTGCAGTTGCGATCAGGCTCGTGATCGTCATCGCGATCCACGCCGTTCCGCAGTACTCGCGCCGGGCGATCCCCTGGTGGTCGAAAAAGAAGCGGACAACCGCGGCATCGATACCGAGACCGAGGATGATCGCGAGGACCCAGCTCAAGGAGGCAGTGACCGCGAGGATGCCGTATTCTTCTTGGCTCAGGCTGTGCGTGTAGAGCGGGATCAGAAGGAAGCCTGCGCCTCGGGCGAGAACCTGCCCCAGGCCGTAGACGATCGCCTGGCGCGGCAGTTGAAGCAGCGCCTGTTTCATCTCGACTGCAGCGAGTCGGTCTGCCGGCGACTCGGATCCGCGATCATCAGATGACGTCCCAGGTCATAGGCTGATTCGCCTCTATGTCTTGAAGCGCTCTCCTCCCGACGACCACGTCAAGATAGCGCGGGGCCAGCCCCGTGCCGGGCCGCAACACCGCGATCATCGACCGCTCGATGACCGCGCCCTTCGGAATCCGAACTGCGGCGAACAGGCTGCGCCGCGCAATCCTATAGTACTCGTCTTCGGAGGGCGCACGGCGTTTCTCGCCCGTTCCCAGCGCCGCCTCCACGTTGCGGATCGCCCGGACCATCTCCGTCAACTCGACTGGTTCGAGCGCAAACGCATGATCGGGGCCCGGCAGCGACCGATCGACGGTGAAGTGCTTCTCGATGACGCAAGCGCCCAGCGTGACGGCGGCCACGGCCGCAGCGACGCCGGGGGAATGGTCGGAGAAGCCAACCGGAATCCCGAACGCCGTCGCTTCTGTGGTGATCGCCCGCAGGTTGAGATCCTCCCAGCGGGGCGGAAACCCGATCGCGCAATGCAGCAGTACAACGCTCTCGTTCGCAGTCTCGCGAACCGCCTCCAGGGCCTCTTCAACATCGCCGAGCCGAGCCAATCCCGTGGAGAGGAGCAAAGGCTTTCCCTTGCGGGCGGCATGGCGGATGAGCGGCAGATGCCATAGCTCGTAAGACGCGATCTTGAAGGCCAGTACACCCAGGCTGTCGAGGATATCGACCGCTTCCTCGTCGAACGGGGTCGAGAGGAAGTCGATCCCCCGCGTCTTGGAGTGCTCGAACAGCGCTCCATGCCATTCGAGAGGAAGCTCGAGCTCCCGCAGGAGATCCTGCACGGTCTTCTGTCCCGGCATGAGCCGGTCGAGGTGCGAAGCACGCTCGGCGGTTCGGGCCTGAATCTTCTCAGCGCGAAACGTCTGGAACTTGACCGCATCAGCTCCAGCGTCAGCGGCGATATCGATGAGCCGAAGCGCCTGGGAGAGATTACGATCATGGTTGGAGCCGGCTTCCGCGATGATGTACGTCTGACGGCCGGGCCCGACGATCCGCGTGCCGATAGTCACTGTCTGCATCGGGTTCTCCTGGGTCCGCATGACCCCAGTGTCAGTGCGAGTACCATTCAATGACCTTGCGCAGCGCAGAGAGGACATCTTCGACATCGGCAGGGCTCATTCTCGGAAAGATCGGCAGACTCAATACGCGCTCGTATGCGGTTTCGGCGACCGGGCAACTTCCGCGTTCGTATCCGAGCTCCCGGTAGTAGGGATGGAAGTACACGGGTATGTAGTGCACGTTCACGCCGATGTTCTCCGCGCGCAACGCCGCAAGGACCGCGGCACGGTCCGCACTCAATCGATCAAGCTCGAGCTGAATTACGTAGAGATGCCAGACGTGGTCGCGTCCAGGGGCTGGTTGCGGCCGTCGGATCGCCCGGACTCCCTGGAGGGCTCGGTCGTAGACGGCAGCGATCTCGCGGCGGCGTGTGATGAACGTATCGAGGCGGCGCAGCTGGGAGAGACCTAGCACTGCATGAATGTCCGACAGACGGTAGTTGAATCCGAGTGTGACCATTTCGTATTCCCAGGTCACGCGCTCCGATGGCAGGGTCGTGATTCCATGGTTGCGAAAAGTTCGCAGCCGCCGAGCCAGCACATCATCGTCCGTCGTCACCATGCCCCCTTCTCCTGTCGTGACGTGCTTGACGGGATGGAAGCTGAAGGCTGTCAGCGCGGCCAGGGATCCGACGGGGCGGCCGGAATGATGCGCCCCAAGAGAGTGGCATGCGTCCTCGACAAGGACCAGCCCACGCCGTTCCGCCAGTGAGCGCAGTGCTTCGATATCAGCCGGCTGCCCGGCATAGTCGACCGCGATGATGGCCTTGGTTCGCGGGGTCATGCGGCGAGCGACATCCGAGGGGTCGATGAGCAGTGTCTCTGGATCAATGTCGGCGAAGACGGGGCGGCCACCCAGGTAGAGAACGGCGTTCGCATCTGCCGCGAACGTAAGCGGCGTGGTGATCACTTCGTCGCCCGGCTCGATGCCAGCGGCATGCAGGGCCGCGTGCAGCGCCGCGGTGCCTGAGCTGACGGCGACCGCGTGGCGAGCTCCGACCTTCTCGGCGAAAGCCGTTTCAAAGGCTGCGACCCCGGGGCCCGTCGTCAGGTAGTCTGAGAGAAGCACCTCTTTAACGGCAGCGACGTCCTCCTCGTCGATCCACTGATGTCCGTACGGCAACATGCGCGGACGGATCGGGATGCCGCCGAAGAGAGCCGGAACGTCGCGCATACCTCTAGCCCTCGATACCAGTACGCTGGATCATCGCCGCGAGCTCCGATGCTTCGAGGCGCTGTGGGTTCGTGTCACTGCTGTAGGAAAAATCCGGCCCAACGGGGCGAGCGCCAGGAAGCTCGCGTTCTCCCCACCACGGATGGTGCGGCAGGATCACATAGAAGTTGTCTGTCTCGCGAACCTGGCGAACCTCATCTTCTGCGATGAGGACTTCATGGAGCTTCTCGCCGGGGCGGATGCCGATAGTCTCCAGGCGAGCGTTGGGGGCGAGCGCTCTGGCAAGATCCAGGATGTTCATGCTCGGCAGCTTCGGAACGAAGATCTCGCCGCCCGACATCCTCTCGATAGCCGTGAGAACCAAGTGGACCCCCTGCTCGAGCGTGATCCAGAAACGCGTCATTCTCTTGTCGGTGACCGTCAAGACTCCTGATTCCGCCTGTTTCTGGAATAGCGGGATGACGCTGCCTCGACTCGCCACGACATTGCCGTACCGGACACAGCCGAATCGCGTTCCGTGCCTTCCGGAGTAGGAGTTGCCTTGGATCAAGAGCTTCTCGGCACAGAGCTTGGTGGCGCCATACAAATTCACCGGGTTCACAGCCTTGTCCGTGCTGAGTCCCAGAACGCGCTCAACGCCTCGGTCGATGGCCGCGTCAATGAGATTCTGCGCTCCGATCACATTCGTCTTGACGGCCTCGAACGGGTTGTACTCCGCCGCAGGGACCTGCTTCAGCGCTGCGGCATGAATGACGATCTGGACGCCTTCCAGGGCGCGGTATAAACGCTCGCGGTCCCGCACGTCCCCGATGAAGAACCGCAGCGACGGATGGTCCAGTGCATTGCGCATTTCATGTTGCTTGAGTTCGTCACGGCTGAAGATGATGATCTTTCGCGGGGAGCATTCCTTCAGCAGGATCGCGGTGCACTTCTTCCCGAAGGATCCGGTGCCGCCCGTAATGAGAACGACCTTCGTCGACCAGTCCATTCGCTTCTTCCTCCGCGTGAGCCTCGCTGTGCCGAGGGTGAGCCGGTCGGCAGCGCTTCCCTCCCGACCCGCCTAGGGATCTTACCCGAAAGCTCGCGCCCGCGTAACTCCGACGCGGCCGGCTGATTCCGCTTCAGGTCTCGGGACGCACTGGCTTCTGGACGCATTCGCGATTGGTGCGGGCCAACTCGGGATGGGAGAGTAGATGGGCAACCGCGGCCTCCGCAGTCGGTTCGCGGAACTGCTCGAAGATCTCCCTCAAGACTCGATAATCCTCGTTGTAGTCAAGAGTCAGACGGAGTTCAGGGTGCCTCAGCTCGGCAGGTGACGTGACCCGCAAGCACCGATATCGCTCGGCGTGCTCGTAGAGGTGAAGAGTGACGTGCTCACGGTCCGCAGAATCAAGTCCGTCCCCGTCGATATCTTCAAACGTCCGCCGGTTCACGAGTTCGACGGCCACGCCGAGGGGCATCTCATGCAGCGTAGCTCCGATGTAGTCGATCCGGTCGGTCGCTTCCGCGACGAGGCGGGAGGCAAGATCGACGCTGATCAAAGGTGAATCCGCTGTGATGCGGCAGAACCACGAGCTCCTCAGCACGCGGGGATCGTTCAGAGCCTTCAGGAAGCGCGAGTACACGTCGTCCAGCGCTCCTCTGATACAGAGAAGACCGAGCTGACTACAGTGAACCTCGATCTTGTCGTCGCTAGGATCATCGGAAGCGCAGACAACGACCTGTGACGAAAACTGCGCAGCTCGACGAGCGACCTGGTGCAGGACGGTCGAATCGCCCAGGGGCAGCAGCACCTTTCCAGGCAATCGACTGGAAGACATCCGGGCCTGGATAAGAGAGACAACCTCGGGGATCATCAGATTCCACTCGGCCACATGCTTACGAGTGGCACCATTTCCGACAGATCGCCCACCCGGAACTCGGCATCCATGTTGTGCGGAACATGCATGCCGGAATGGCGACCCGTCATCACACGGATGGTCCGAAAACCGAGCGGGCGGATGCCGCAGAAGTCCTTCGACGGATCATCTCCGACATAGACGACATCCGCCGGGAGACACTGCTCCCGCGTGCATAGTAGCTGGAACACGTGCGGTGAGGGTTTCTGAAAGCGTAGGCCGTATCGATTCGTGATATAACAGTGGCGGAAGAACTTACGAATGCCGAGCGCGGCGATCTTCGAGTTCTGGACGCCCTTGTGACCGTCGGTAACAAGGTACAGAGGGAAGCCCCCGAGAGCTACGAGCACCGATTTCACTCCCGGGAACAACTTGATGTTGGGCCGGTGATGACGGTAAATTACGAGCATTCGATTGAGGCGCTTTCTCGTGAAGATCCCGAAGTGCATCAGGACTTCGTCCAGTTGTTTTCCCCGCCCCGTTGTGAGAAACGAATTCCACAAGACCGCGATCGCTTCTTCACGGGGAATCCCATGTTCGGCTTGCAGCACGGCGGCAACGGCAAGAAAACCGCTTCGAACGAAAGTGGACTCATCGTAGAGTGTGTCGTCGAGATCGAATACGATGATCATTCGGCGAGAAAGCGATCCGCCGCGTAGCGGACGAGCCGGAGGCCCCTTCGGTACTGCCCGAGCACGACCGGGACATCCTCTCCCAACGCTTCGGCCAAGCTCCAGCGTGGGGAATTGAGGCCAGCCTCGATGCTCAGCGAGGAGGCGCCACCGAAACGCGGGTTGCATTCGATGAACTGAACGTCTTCGCCCCCGACGAACGCCTGGAGGACGTTGTGTCCTCGCAGTTGAAGGTGCTTCGCCAGAGCGATCGACCACTGGACCAGACTCGGCGCCTCGACGGTCGTCGAGATCACGGATTCGCCGTGCCTGACCACTTCGCGGCATCGCGGGATCACCTCGATGATCCGGTCTCGCCGGTCCACATAGAGATCGACGCTATGCTCCACGCCTGAACAGAGGGGCTGGTAGACTGGAGCTTGCAGCGATTGAGCATGCTGACGAGCCTCCTCAAAGGACAAGTCGATTCCAATCGTCCGGCTCCCCGCGCCGTATCGTTCCTTGACAACTATGCGTTTCGAATCCCGATCGCTCCTCCGAAGCTCCTCGAGAGATAGGAACGTCGGTATTGCAGGTATGCCGGCTCTATCGCATTCCCGTGAAAACGCCACCTTGTCGTTGCACGTCTTGACAGCGTGCTCTCCGGCGATGAGGACGGAAACCCCGAGGGATTCCATCTCGTGACGGATCGCGGCGAAGTAGAGCAGTTCGCCGTCCCGCGTGGGTACGATCAGGCGGATGCTGTGTTCTCGGCAGAACGACTTCAGATCCGACGGGGTGAGCTCCGACAATGGTGCCATTCGCCAGAAATCATCAACGAAGTACCGGCCGACGCACAGCGGGTCCAGGTCGGCCCCCCATAGGCGGCCGTCCACGCCAATCTCGTCCATCGCCCTCCGGAACCTGATGGCGAGCGGCACTTTCGCTGAAACGCTCGAAAGAAGCACTGATGTCGTACCGGGGCGAGTGGTCCGCGGTCTCGTCTTCGCGGCTTTTTCGTGATCCACAACCAACGGAATGCCTTCGTCGAGGGTCGTCGCCGGCCGCCATTCGGCGATCGTCTCGAACCGAGACATGTCTGCCTTGTGAGCTTCGTAGAGGATCTGCGAGGATTCCTCCTTGATCGTGAGGAGTGGAAAATGTCGCTTCAGGGCCGTGAGGACCTCATCAATCGAGGCGTCGAGCCCGCGCCCAAGGTTGACGGCACCCTCGAACGAACACGCGCCCAGGTGAAGCAGACCCTCCGCAACGTCTCCCGCGTAAATGTAATCGAACCGTCCTTCCTTGCGAAACACCCGGAGCGGTTCACGCTCGTCCCGTATCAAAGATCGGATCCAACGCGAAATGACGTCCCGCGATCCTCTCCCATAGACGCGGAAGATGCGAGCCGTGACGGCTGTGAATGAGGACTCCTCCAGTTGAGATAGGAACTCCAGCTCACCCTCGTGGAAGAGCTTCGCTGCGCCGCACGCGTTGCGAGGCCGGAGGGCCGAGTCCTCCCGAAGCGCAACGGCGGAATCCATCGGCTCATCGAATAAATACTGCTTGGGATCGTAGACGAGATAGCTGCCGGCGAATACGACACGCCCGAGATCAGGGACCTTTCGCAACAGTGTCATCAGATGATGACTCAATCGCGCGTTGTGCCAGAAGTTCTCGTCCCAGAACGGTCCGGTCTCCACCGTCCGCTCAAACGTCGCGGCAAGGTGAAACGCCACACGCGGATTGAACTGGAGAATCTCCCGCTCATCGAGGTAGTTGGCGTCCCCACGAATGTAGTCCACGGAATCGCCGAAACCCTCGGGACGCGGCTTGAGGTCGCAACAGAGCACTCGAGAGCCGAGCGAAGTGAGCTGCTGAATCAACTCGCTTCCGATGACGCCTGCGCCACCGGTCACCAACACCCGCGCTTTGCGGTAGGTGTGTTCAAGCTGCATCCGGAGCCTCGAGATCGGTTCGACAAATCGCGTGGACGAGACTGTCAACGCGTTTCCCTTGTTGAATCGTGTGACCCCGCAGGCGACCTTCAAGGCGGAAGCCTGCCTCCTCCAGGATGTGGATATGCGCCGCTCGGAAGGCATACGTCTCGGCGAATACGCGATCGAGTCCCAGGTCTCCGAGGGCCCACTTCTTGATGAGGGAAAGGAAAGAGCGGAAATCTCTCCGATAAGTTGCTTCATCGCGAGCCCGCGCCGGGTCCACGAGGAACGAGAGCTCCGCCCTCTTGTGATCCCAATCAATGTTGGTGAGACCGCCATAACCGATCAATCGTGCCTCGGAATCGAGAATAGAGAACAAGAGCACAGGCGGATTCTCGGCAGCGTGGGCGGCACGGACAACTGAATCGAACCAGCGCATCTGCTCTGACAGGGTAATCGTGCCTGTTTGTCGCAGTACGCTGACTTGGGCATTCCTCCATTGGCGAATCGTCTCGGCGTCCTGCTCGCGCAAGGGAACGCAAGAGTATCCGTCACTCCGCAGATGGAGCGAGCGCACGTCAATTCGCGGGCGACTTTGCCGACATATCAAGATCGCTTCGCGGCCAATGCCCTGCGATGCGAGGCCGTCGTAGAATCCCCAGAGAAGTTGCTCGTGACCGTGCATGAACGACGCTTCGAAGGCGACGCGCATCCGGTGGCACTCCTGGCCGAGTTCGGGATGGGCGATGTAGTCAAGTCCGGCGAGGAGGAAGATCTCCATGGGAAAACGAGTGGTTCTCTGCTCCACGGCCAGCCCAACGGCGTTGCAGAGTCTCTCCAGACTATCGGCCGAGAAGTAGTTCAAGTGCGTCGGGGGTGCGAGGAACCACCGCGGAGCCTTCTCCCGCTCGACGTAGAGTTCCTGAAGCGGGTTGAAGTCGCTCGGGACATTGATGAGAAGCACGCCATCCGGGCCGAGGAGCGGCACAACCTGCAGAAGAAACGCCTCAGGGTCAGGAATGTGCTCGAGGACGTTCGACATCAGAATGAAGTCGAAAGGAGCCCGCGCGAGCGATTGAGGGAAGTCGAACATCGTCCGCTCGACCGACAACCCGAGTTTGAGACAGGCCTCGTGATCTGAGGGCGACGGCTCGAAGCCGAAGCACGCGAAACCTCTCTTCTTGAATTCGAGGAGGAGATCCCCGCGACCGCACCCGATTTCAAGAACCCCACCCCTTCGTCTGAAGAGCTCAGGGCACTTGGTTTCGAGCAAATGGACATAAAGCGCGTCGTGGAAGGAGTATGTCGGGTTCAGGTAATGACTCTCGTAGAAACTCAGCAGGTAGTCATCGGTCGGCGTGGGAAAGACATGGTAGTAGCCGAAACGCTCGTGGCGCTTGAGGCGCCACTCACCGTACTGATTGCTGACGGTGATTTCACCTTCGCGACGGTGCATGAGATGAACCGGGCCGTGGCCCGCCGGGACGTCAGGATTCAGCTTGCTTCGGCGTCCGGGCGTGAAAGTGCTCCCAGAAATGGCAAGAAACCGACCGGGTTCCGATCCCGGGAGCGTGCCGGCGAGCGGCAAATGCCGGTTCTCACAGCATCGGAGCCACTTCTTCCTCGCTGAGGATCTTACATGAGACCCATGCCCTCGGCAAAGGGGCAATTGCATGGGGTGAATCGCCCCCGGATTGCCGGAGGCTACATTCCCGAGAGGATGAGAGCATGGGGGAGACCAAGCGAGTACTCACCGGAGGTCCAGGAGAGAGTCGTGCGGATCGTCTTGCAACACGAGCGGGCGGACTAGGCCCAGTGGGGGTGGCGTCGCGAACCTTGTGTCAGGGAGAGCAACGATGTTCCCTGAGCCGAGCTTCCAGTTTTCCCAGTGGACCGATCCCCAGCAGGGGCGGTCGTTTCCCCTGTGAAGATCCCGTCTGATCATGCTCTCGCAAGAGCAAGTGCGGGCGCGGCTTGACATCCAGCCATTCTCGGGTGTAGCGTAATTGCATCAAATTCCCCGCCCACCTTGCAGCGGGAAGCTGTCACTTCCGATGAGGCCAGGGGGGATTCCCCCGGGAGGGGCTATGCAGTCGTTCTTTCGGTCGCGCGTGACCTGCCGAGCGGTCGCTGTCGCGGCTGTCCTGCTGGGATTCATCGCCATACCCTCAGTCATGGCGGAAGCTGTGCCGTTGTTCATGGTGGATACCAGTGTGGACGCCCTCATAGTCGTCGAGAGCAGCACTGGTCAGTTCGTCGGCACGGTCGGAGCGCTCGGCGTTGACATGGTCTACTGCGGCGCCCTTGTCAATTCCGGCAACGGCCACATTTACGGGCTTTGCTTCAACCCGGGGGTAGGGGGCTCGAGCCGTTTCGTCCAGATATCCACGACCACCGGTGCCGTCGTGATGGATGTTCTTCTGCCTGTTTCGGTCGCGGAGGGCATGGCAATCGATTACGTGACGGGCCAGGTGTACGTGACGTTCGGCACGGGTCCGAACGTGACCCAGAGCGATCGGATCGGAATCATCGATCCGGCGACGGGGAACATTCAGGATCTCGGCTTGCTGAATCTCCGCGCCGACGATGAAGATGATGCGGAGGGGATCGGATTTGGCCCGGGCGGAGCAATGTACTTGGTGGATGGCCGCTGTTGCGGACGCGGTTCGGACGTTTACCTGATGGAAGATGTTCTGAATGGAACCTTGGTCGGTTCCTTCCCGGCGTCTCGTTCCTACTCGAACGCCGTGGAGTTCTTGTATGACGGGACCATGCTGGTCCTGGAAACAGAAGCGGACTTGATCCTCGTCGTGTCGCTCGCGGATGGAGCGATCCTCGAAGAGGTTCCGCTTCCCCGCGCTCCGCTTTCAGGCATGACGGTCTTTTCGGTGGGTCCGACCAGTACTTCTGCTCGTACATGGGGCGCGATCAAGGCAAACTTCGACGGATCGATTCGCTGAGGCGGTTCTCTCTGCTCCATGCACAAGAGGGTGCCCCGGGCGGCTGTGACGGCCGCTCCGGGGCATTTTGTTTCGCCATTCCGGAGGGGTGAGACATGTCGAAGCACCGCATCGCATGGCTCCCAGGTGACGGGATCGGGGTGGATGTCTGTGACGCGACGAAGATCGTGCTCGACGCCCTCCCGCTCGATGCCGAGTACATCCGGGGCGAGATCGGCTGGACGTGCTGGGAACGTTACGGCGAGGCGCTGCCGGCCGAGACGGTCGCACTCCTCGAGACCGTGCACTGTGGGTTCTTCGGAGCCGTCACCTCGAAGCCGCACGTCGCCGGCTACCGCAGCCCGATCGTCCGGCTCCGCCAGGAGTTCGACCTCTACGCGGGCCTTTTCCCCTGCAAGGCATACCCCGGCAATCCGCTGAACCTCCGCGACGACGTGGACATCGTCCTCTTCCGCGAGAACACGGAAGGGGTCTCGGCGGCGGTCGAGTTCCGCCCCTTGCCGCCGGAGCTGCTCGCGCTTCCCGGGATGAGGCACGGGCTCGATCCCCAGGAGGCCGTCGCGGCGCTCTGGATGGTCACACGCGAGGGCACGCGCCGCATCGTGCGCCGGGCATTCGAGTACGCGCGGCAGAAGGGGCGCAAGAAGGTCACGGTGGTCCACAAGGCGAACGTGCACCGTGAGATTGACGGCTTCTTCCTCGAGGAGGCGCGTCTCGTCGCGCAGGAGTTCTCCGGCATCGCCTACGAAGAGGAGAACGTGGATGCGGTCTCGGTGTGGCTGCTCCGCAAGCCCTCGGTTTTCGACGTCGTCGTCGTGACGAGCGTCTTCGGGAACTTGCTCCAGGCTCAAGCGGCCCAGCTCACCGGCGGCTTCGGGTTCGCGCCGAGTGCGAATATCGGAGCGCGCGTCGCCATCTTCGAGCCGATGCACGGCTCCGCGCCGAAGTACGCCGGGCAGTACAAGGCCAATCCGATGGCGGCCATCCTCGCGGCGCGACTCATGCTCGAGTGGCTCGGCGAGCCGGTCGCGGCCCGGAGGCTGGAGGATGCCGTTGCGGCCGTGATCCGCGAGGGGAAGGTGCGCACCTACGACATGGGCGGCACGCACTCCACGCTCGAGATGGCCGAGGAGGTCGCGCACAAGCTGTAGGGGGCGCGCGTCAGCCTTGCTTGAGGTACTTCCCCAGGAACGCGCGCACCTTCTCCCACGCCTCGGCCGCGGCCGGCCCGTTGTAATTCGCGCCCGAGGGGTTCGCGAACGCATGATCGGCGTCGAATCGAAGGATCTCATGCGGGATGCCGGCCCGCTTCAGCGCGCCCTCGAACTGATCCACGGTCTGCGGCGTGATGCTCTTGTCTCGGTCTCCGAAGACCCCGAGGATCGGCGTGCGGATGTCGCGGAGTTCCTCGGGCGAGGTGACGAGCCGTCCGTAGTAGATCACGCACGCGGCCAGATCGCGCCGGTGCAGGGCCGTCTGCAGCGACCATCCACCGCCGAAGCACCACCCGATCGCGCCCCGTCTGCGGGCTTTGATGTGCGGGTCCTGGGCGAGGAAGGAGTCCGCGGCTGCGAGGATGTCCAGGGCGCGCGTCGCGTCCACGGCCTTCATGAACGCCATCGCCGAGTCGGGGTTGTCGGCGACGCGGCCGCCGTAGAGGTCCACCGCGAGTGCGGCGTACCCATCGGCCGCCATCCGGTCGCTCCAGTGCCTGATGTTGTCGTTGAGCCCCCACCACTCGTGGATCACGATGACGCCCGGAAGGGGCGCGGTCGCATTCGGCGGCAGGCTCAAGTAGGCGCGGCTGCCGGCGAGATCGAGAGCCGCGCCGAGGGGAGCCGGCGCCTGGTCCTTCCTCGGCTCGTGCATCGCCTTGAACTCCTCCTCGCTCACGGCGCCCGTGAGTCCGGAGTCGCCGCGGAGGAGGGTCTCATTCGATGCTCCAGGGTCTGGTGGCGGCGCGGATTCACTCCCTCGGGAGGCCGTGCCGGATCTCGGTGAGCACGAGAGCAATCCGGCGAGGGAGGTCACGGCGATCATCAACAGGACGGCGATACGCATCATCAGCCTCCTAGGGTGGGCGGTGGAATACCGGAGCGCTCGATCGTCTGTCGCGGGGTTTCCGATGTCGAGTCTATACGAGATGCGCGGCTCGGAACCGGTCGGTGGACCGCGGGGCCTGGAGGGGGTATCATTTCGACGGGTGCATCGGTTGCGAGTCTCGCCGCCCCATTCCCGGATCCTCGGAGGCATTCGTGCAGCGCCCGATTCGAAGAGACTTCATTCGGACGCCGGAGAAGACCGCGAGCACGCGCGAACCCTCCTGCGCCACCTGCTGCGCGCGGAACGAGGGCGCCTTCTGCAGCATCGCTCCGATGCAGGCCCGGATGCTCGACAGCGAAAAGTCGGTGCACAACTTCCGGCGTTCGCAGCTGATCTTCTCGGAGGGTGACCCTGCCGAAGGTCTCCACTGCATCTACCGTGGCGCCGTGAAACTGTACAAGGCGGGCGTCAGGGACGAGGAGCAGGTCATCCGCATTCTGGGACCCGGGGACATCATCGGCTATCGCGCACTCTTCGCGAGGGAGCCGTACGCCGCCACCGCCGAGGCGATCGAGCCGTGCACGGTCTGCGTGATCCCCAAGGCGACCGTATTCGCCATGCTCCAAGCCTGCCCCGAAGCGTCTCTGCAACTGTTGGCGTTGCTCTCGAGGGAACTGCGGATCTCCGAGGAGCAGATGCTGATCCGGACGCAGGAGTCGGTGCGACAGCGGACGGCGCGCGTCCTCCTCTGGCTCGCGGAGCGAGGCGGAGGGGCGCAGGCCGGCACTTTGCGCGCCATCGTCCTCAAGCGCCGGGACATCGCCCAGCTCGTCGCGACGACGCCGGAGACGCTTTCGCGTTGCCTGCGGGTTCTCGTTGAGAAGCGCGTCGTGACGCTGACGCGCAGCGAGATCCGGATCGCCGACGTGCCGAACCTGAGGGCGCTCGTCCGCAATCCCGGCTTCGGAGTTGACGTGGATCAAGTTTCCTCTTGACGCTGCGCAAGGACACCAGCCGCCCAAAATGGTAGAACTCCTTCCGTAATTCTGAATCTGCCGGCGGCACGTCGCGCGGTCGCCCGCCACGCATTCGCTCGGCGGCTCGTCGGCGCAGCCGCCCCCATCCCCATCTACCAATCGGAGGAGAATATGAGATCCCATTGCGCTTCACCGCCCTACGGTGTTGCCGCGGCAGCTCTTGCGATGTTCCTCGTCGCCGTTTGCCCGGGTCCGGTGTCTTCCGCAATTCCTCTCGACCCAAACAGCGTGGTCAAGTTCGTCGATCCCCTGCCCATACCCGGCGCCATGCCGGAGGCTGCGCCGAACTGCTACGAGGTAGGGGTCTGGGAGATCAGCCAGAAGCTGCATCGCGATCTCCCGCCGACCTACCTCTGGGGATATGGCCCGACGCAGGAGACGGCGAGCTACCCAGCCTCGACGTTCGAAGTGACGCGCGGCGTCCCGATCCAGGTGAAGTGGACCAACAACCTCTTCGACGTCGTGCATCCGCTGCCGATCGATGCAACGCTTCATTGGGCCGATCCGCTCGGCCAGGGTCACACCATGAATCCGTACGACGGCCCCGTCCCGATCGTGACGCACCTTCACGGGGGAGAGGTCGAGCCTCAGAGCGACGGCGGCCCGGACGCGTGGTTCACGCCAGGATTCGCGCTCAAAGGCCCGGGATGGATGCACGAGACGTTCAACTACCCGAACGAGCAGCCGGCGACAACCCTCTGGTACCACGACCACGCCCTCGGGATAACCCGGCTAAACGTCTACATGGGGCTCGCCGGCTTCTACATCATCCGCGATCCCGATGCCGAGCCGGCGGACCTGCCGAGCGGCCCGTACGAGATCCCGATCGCCATTCAGGACAGGACGCTGAGCACAAGCGGGACCTTGGCCTACCCCAGCGTCTCCGACAATCCCGATGAGCACCCGTACTGGGTGCCGGAGTTCTTCGGTGACCTCATCGTGGTCAACGGGAAGATCTGGCCTTACCTCGAGGTCGAGCCGCGGAAGTATCGTCTCCGCCTCCTGAACGGGTCGGATGCGCGCTTCTACGGATTGCGGCTCCAGGACAAGCTCGCCGGCACCGCCGGCCCGGCGTTTCATCAGATCGGCGGTGACGGCGGCTATCTTCCGCAGCCGGTCGTGCTGAACGATCCCCGGTTCGCGAACTCGCCGCGCCTCGTGATGGCTCCCGGCGAGCGCGCCGACATCATCGTGGACTTCACGGGGTACGCACCGGGCAGGAGCTTCATCCTCACGAACAACGCCCGCTCGCCGTTCCCGAAGGGCGCTCCGCCGGATCCGGGGACCGTCGGTCAGATCATGGAGTTCCGTCTCGTGGCTCCCACGGGCGTTGACAACAGCGTCATCGCCGCCGGAAGCGCGCTCCCATCACTCGGCGCCCCGGTCATGACGCGCACGCTGACGTTGAACGAGGTGATGGGGCCCGGTGGGCCGCTTGCGGCCCTGCTCGACGGCAAGATGTGGGATGCCGATGTGACCGAGCTGCCTGTGCTCGGAACCACGGAGCTGTGGCAGATCGTCAATATGACAGCCGACACGCACCCGATTCATCTGCATCTGACGCAGTTCCAGGTCGTCAATCGCCAGCGTTTCAACGTGAAGCGATACATGCGGGACTACGAGATGCTGAACCCTGTGATCCCCGCAGAGACGACGACCAATCCGCCGATCGACGGATACCTGCAGGGACCGCCGCGTCCCCCGGATCCGAACGAGCTCGGATGGAAAGACACTGTCCGGATGAACCCCGGCGAGGTGACGCGGATTCTCGTGCGCTTCGCACCCGTCGGGAGTGCGGAGGTGACGCCGTATCCATTCGACGCGACTGCCGAGCCCGGCTACGTTTGGCACTGCCACATTCTCGAGCACGAGGACAACGAGATGATGAGGCCATACAAGGTCGTGGCGCCACCTCTCAATCCGTCCTCGGTGCTGGCGGCTGATTCGCCGAGGCCGAGAGCGTTGCTCGCACAAAATCGGCCCAATCCTTTCCATCCCGCGACCGAGATCCGCTTCACGATGCCTTGGGCTGCGACGGTACAGCTCGCGGTGTACGACGTCGCGGGACGCGAGGTCCGGCGCCTGATCGAGGGGCAAGTCGCTGCCGGCGAGCACGTCGTGCGCTGGGATGGAAGGGACGGCACCGGCCGTGATGTCGCGAACGGAGTGTACGTCTGCACGCTGCACGCGCCGGGATCCACGATGACTCGCAAGATGATGCTCTTGAAGTAATCTGAACTCTCGAGTGGAATCGCCCCGGGGCGCCGGATGGTTCGCCGGCGCCCCACTTGCTTCCCCACGATCGGCCCCTCAGGTCGGCGCCCTCCGGGTCCTTCACGGCGGAGCCGGCAAGAGCTTCGCGCGCTGCTTGCATCGGTCCTGCCGCGTTCCGTACACTGCACGTGACCTCCGGTGGAGCGCATCAATAAGGGTTTTTCCAAGGCCGCGAAAGGAACACTGAGGACACCATGGCGACGAAGTTCGTTTATTTCTTCGGCGACGGCCGTGCCGAGGGGCGCGGCGACATGAAGGATGTGCTGGGTGGCAAGGGGGCGGGTCTTGCCGAGATGACGAACAGCGGCGTTCCGGTGCCGCCGGGGTTCACGGTCACGACGGAGGTCTGCCGACACACCTTCCGCAACGAAGGGCGGCTCCCCGAGGGGTTCCAGAAGCAGGAGGACGAAGCGGTCGCGCGCCTCGAGCAGGCCGCCGGTAAGCGGCTCGGCGATCCGAACGATCCTCTCCTCGTCTCCGTCCGCTCCGGGGCGAAGTTCTCGATGCCTGGCATGATGGACACGATCCTGAACCTCGGTCTCAACGAGAAATCAGTCGAGGGTCTCGCTCGGAAGACGGGCAACGAGCGCTTCGCGCGCGACTCCTACCGGCGGTTCATCCAGATGTTCGGCGGGGTCGTCCTCGGCGTCGAGAAGAAGGAGTTCGAGCACCTCATCGAGAAGCTCAAGGGCGAGCGCGGCGTCAAGGACGACGTCGCTCTGACGGTGGACGATCTCAAGCGTCTCGCGGGCGATTTCAAGAAGCTCGTGCACGACCGCACCGGCGCGGGCTTCCCGGACGAGCCGCGCGAGCAGCTCCGGCAAGCGCGTGACGCCGTCTTTCGTTCCTGGGGCAACGACCGAGCGATCTACTACCGCCGGCAGAACAAGATCTCCGACGACCTCGGCACCGCGGTGAATGTCCAGATGATGGTCTTCGGCAACATGGGGGAGACTTCGGGCACGGGCGTCGGGTTCACGCGCAATCCTGCGACCGGAGAGAAGGCCTTCTTCGGCGAGTTCCTGCTGAATGCGCAGGGCGAGGATGTCGTGGCCGGCATCCGAACGCCGCGGCCGATCTCGGAGCTGCAGAAGGAGATGCCGGATGTCTACGCGCAGCTCCGCGAGATCACCGGGAAGCTCGAGCGGCATTATCTAGACGTGCAGGACTTCGAGTTCACGATCCAGGAAGGCCGCCTTTTCATGCTGCAGACGCGCGTCGGGAAGCGGACCGGGCCGGCCGCGGTGAAGATCGCCGTGGACATGGTGAACGAGAAGTTCATAGACAAGGAAACGGCGATCCTCCGAGTGGAGCCGGACCAGCTCGACCAGCTTCTTCACCGTCAGGTGGACCCGAAGGCCAAGCCCCGGGTGCTCGCGAAGGGCCTCGCGGCCTCGCCGGGAGCGGCTTCGGGCCGCGTCGTTTTCGACCCGGACACGGCCGTCGAGCGCGCGAAGGCCGGCGAGCGCGTGATCCTCGTGCGCAACGAGACGAACCCCGATGACATCCACGGCATGGACGCGGCGCAGGGGATCCTGACCGCGACGGGCGGGATGACGAGCCATGCGGCGGTCGTCGCCCGCGGCATGGGAAAGTGCTGCGTCGCCGGCTGCTCGGCGATCCGCGTCGAGGAGACGGCGCGCCGATTCACGATCGGGGATTCCGTCTTCAAGGAGAGCGACTGGATCACGATCAACGGCTCGACCGGCGAGGTGCTCGAAGGCGATGTGCCGACGATCGAGCCGGGGCTCTCGGGCGAGTTCGCGACGTTCATGGAGTGGGTCGGCGAGTTGCAGGGCCTCAAGGTCCGCGCGAACGCCGACGTCCCCCGTGACGCCTTGAAGGCCCGCGAGTTCGGCGCCGAAGGCATCGGCCTCTGCCGGACGGAGCACATGTTCTTCGCCGAGGAGCGCCTGCCGCACGTGCAGGAGATGATCCTCTGGGCCCCGGAGGCGAAAGAGAGGCGGTCGCGCGTCGAGGCGTTGCGCGCGGAGTTGGAGCGCGCGCGGGACGTCTCGGAGCGGGGGCGGATCGCGACGGCGCTCGCGGCCGCGGAGAAGGCGATGGCCCCGGCGTGGTCGCATTTCAAGGGCTCTCTCGATGCGCTCCTCCCGTTCCAGCGCGAGGATTTCAAAGGGGTCTTCCGCGCGATGGCGGGCTACCCGGTGACGATCCGCACGCTCGACCCGCCGCTCCACGAGTTCCTGCCGAAGCGCGAGGAACTGATGGTGGAGATTGCGGTCGGGGAGGCGAAGGGCGCGCCGGCCGCGGATCTCGAGGAGAAGAAGCGGCTGCTCCGGCGAGTCGAGCAACTCCACGAGTTCAACCCGATGCTCGGCCACCGCGGCTGCCGCTTGGGGATCACTTTCCCGGAGATCACCGAGATGCAGGCGACGGCGATCTTCGAGGCGGCCTGCGCACTCAAGAAGGAGAAGGTCGAGGTTATCCCGGAGATCATGATCCCTCTGGTGGGCACCGCCGCGGAGCTGGAGGACCAGAGGCGCATCGTCGTCAAGGCGGCCGAGGAAGTGATGCGGCGCGAGGGGATCCAGGTGCCTTATCTCGTCGGGACGATGATCGAGATACCGCGCGCGGCCGTCCGCGCCGATGAGATCGCCGGCGTGGCGCAGTTCTTCTCCTTCGGCACGAATGATCTCACGCAGATGACTTTCGGATTCTCGCGCGACGACGCCGGCAAGTTCCTTCCCGACTACGTGCAGCGCGGGATCCTGAGCGCGGACCCGTTCGTGACGGTTGACCAGGAGGGGGTCGGAGACCTGATGCGCCTCGCGGTGGAGCGCGGCCGCGGGACGCGGAAGGACCTCAAGATCGGCATCTGCGGCGAGCACGGCGGAGACCCGGCATCGGTGGGGTTCTGCCACAAGCTCGGTCTGGACTACGTGTCCTGCTCGCCGTTCCGAGTGCCGATTGCGCGGCTGGCGTCGGCGCATTCGAAACTGCGTGAGGGTGCCATGGTGCAGGCCGCGTCGCTCTAGCGAGATCCCCGCGTCGCGGGGATCGGGCGAAGGGGGTGGCCGGTGTTCGTTCCCGAGTACCTCGACCACCTGATCGCGGCCCGGCACGCGCCGCGGGCGTGGGTCGAGTACGCCGGGAAGGTGTGGCGGCGCTCCCGAGATAACATGCGGTGCCACGGCGACGCGGCCCGATCGGTGCTGGCGCACTCGGTGGGATTCTTCGTCCTCTTGTTTGTCGGGGCGGCCGCGCTCACGCTTCTCGTGGGTCCCGGCCTCGGGCCGCGGCTTCTCATCGGCGGCTCCTCGTGCCTGATGCTCGCGACGCTCTGGATGCTGTTCCACCTGGGGCTCCTGCGCGACCCGGCGGACCGGTCCTTCAGACGGCTGAACGCGGCGAACGCGTTGACTCTGCTGCGGCTCATCCTGATCCCCGGCATCTACGTGTTCGTCGTTTCGGGCGAACGCGTCCTCGCCGGGATCACGTTCTTCGCCTCTGCGACGACCGACGTCCTCGACGGCATGATCGCGCGCCGGTTCCATCAGGTGACCCGCATGGGGATCGTGCTCGATCCGCTCGTGGACATGGCCCACAACGGCGTGACACTCTTCGCGCTGGCGGTGGTCGGACTCATCCCGGACTGGATCTTCGCGCTCGTCGCGACACGCTACGGGCTCCTGCTCCTGGGGAGCGCCTTCATCTACTTCAAGCGCGGCCGCCTGCGGATCCGTCCCACGGTCTTCGGGAAGCTCACGGGTGTGCTGATCACGGTGATGGTGACCGCGCTCATGCTGCTGCGGGTCCTTGCGCCGCCGGATTCGGCCCTGCGGCTCGCCCAGCTCCTCTGGATCGGACTCGGGTTCATCTTCCTCTCGACGATCATCCAGGGGCTCGTCATCGGATGGCACAACCTCCGGTATGCGCACAGGGAGGAGCCGGAGGCGGTCGCCGGGGATGTGCCGCGGCGGGGGGAGATGAAGCCATGATCGGTCCCGGCGGCCCGCTCTTCTCCTCTGGTCTCCTGGATCTCCTGCGTCGTGCCCGGGCCGCCGCGATCCTCACCGGCGCGGGCGCTTCGGCGGAGAGCGGGATCCCGACCTTCCGCGACCTCGACGGAGGCTTGTGGAAGGACTTCGATCCGATGGACCTCGCGACGCCGGAGGCGTTCACGCGCAACCCGCGCCGCGTCTGGGAGTGGTACGCATCCCGGCGGCGGGCCGCCCTCCTGGCGGAGCCGAACGCGGGGCACGTCACTATCGCGCGTCTCGAGCAGAAGATCGCGGAGGTCAGTGTCGTCACGCAAAACGTGGACGGCCTGCACCAGCGGGCGGGAAGCGGCCGGGTCATCGAGCTGCACGGAAGCCTCCTCCGTGCGCGGTGCGCTCGCTGCCGGCGCGGTTGCCCGCAGTGG